>CASBQB010000249.1 GCA_949127655.1 Chroococcales cyanobacterium PMM_0086
ATAAGAACCTCTCTCTCCTTTTGGTCTTCCCAAAACTACCATCACATCTGGTGCTTGACGTGTTTTATTGTCTCCCTCAACAGGGTACCAGAGTAAATCTCCTGCTACAAAGACTAATGGGTCTTTAGCGAATAACCAGTCTAGGTTTGATTTGATGGTCGTAATCCAACTAAACTGTAAAGTGTTGTCTGACATTGGTTGACCATCTCTTTCTGGATAGATAATTTCTGGAAAGGCATCCTCTTCTATTTGTGCAATCATCACAAGTTCCTTTAGTTTAATTCCATAATAGCCCATTTATATTAAGCCATCTCTATAATACAATTCTCTAGAAAAACTTTCTGATTTTTTGCAGCATGAGTTTGTCTGCATCAGTATAGATTTATTTATAGAGGTT
Source organism: Chroococcales cyanobacterium PMM_0086 (assembly GCA_949127655.1). Lineage (GTDB taxonomy): Bacteria > Cyanobacteriota > Cyanobacteriia > Cyanobacteriales > Microcystaceae > CAISPN01. The sequence continues at coordinate 398 of CASBQB010000249.1, forward strand.
TAATCAGGAGACCCAACTAACTTCACAATAATTTACCTAGAACAGTTGAAAGTTTTCCCTATTGAAGTTAGACTAATTTTGGGTCTTGTATTTAAGTAAGCTTAATTATACAGACTCAATATTTTAACTATAAGAGACTTGATTCAGAGAACACAATCTCCCGGCCTCTATTTCAAAGTAACCCTTAGATTGAACGATTTAGGGGGGTTATCTAACTACCTTAGCTAAATCAGAAGGTTTCTTGAATGTATTTACGACTAGCTTTGGTAATAACTACCATACAGAAAGAGCGGGAAGACTGCTGAATCAATGGCAGGGTAAAGATTTTAGTGACTTACCAAGTATCGAAATTGTCAGCAGCAGTGTTTTAGGTAGTGCGAATACAGCCTATGCAGCAAGTAAAAAGACAATTTATATATCTGATGCTTTTTTAACAACAGCAAGTTCTGGGTCTTTGGTGAGTACCTTACTAAAAAAGTATGGGCATTATATTTATAGTTGTATTAATAATACTGGTAGTCTTGGATATGAGGGGGCAATTTTCTCGGAATTAGTACGGGGGGGGGACAGCTATCTGATGAGACTTTACAGGCATTAAAGACAGAAAATGATACAAGAGTAATCAGCCTGAATGGGGAGAGTATTCAGATAGAACAAAAGAACTTTATAGGAACAGCAGGGAATGACACTATCATAGGCGGTGCAGGAGATGACAATATTTATGAATCCACAGAAACAGTTAATCTCACCCTAACTAACCCCACAGGAGGAGCAACATTAGGAACCCAGAAAACAGCAGTTCTTTCGATAATTGATAATGATTTACCAGTAATAACAGTAGTCGCAACAGATGCTACTGCTGCAGAAGGAACACCCATTAACCCAGGTACCTTTACACTCACCCGTACAGGACCGACCACCACAGCATTAACAGTCAGCTATACCCTCTCAGGAACAGCCAGCAAGGGAAGTGATTACAGTAACTTACCCCTAACAGCTACCTTTGCAGTAGGCAGTGCCACTTCAACAGTACAGGTAACCCCAATTGATGACACAGTAGTAGAGGGCAACGAAACCGCTATAATCACTCTAGCTACAGGTACAGGATATACTATCGGGACGGCTAATAATGCCACTGTTACTATTGTTGATAATGACACTGCCACACTATCTATCAATGACATTACTATTGTTGAAGGTAAAGATGCAAATGCTTTACTAACAGTGAGTCTCAGTAGTCCTTGTCTACAACAAGTTACTGTTAACTACTCTACCACTCCTATCAATGCAACCGCTAATGTGGACTACACTACTAAGACGGGAACCCTGGTCATTGCTGCCAATACATCCACTGCTACTATCAGTATTCCTATCCTCAATGACAACGTTAATGAACCCGATGAAGCTTTTACCTTGACTCTTTGTAACCCCCTCAATGCCATCATTGACCCTGAAGCAGGGATAGGACAAGTTATTGTTACCGATACCTTGAACAGAGCTACTACTAGCACTTTACCCAGTGGAGTAGAAAACCTGACTCTCATAGGTACTGCAGCTATCAATGCCACAGGTAATGCAGCCGATAACCTTATAACAGGTAACAGTGGGAATAACATCTTAAATGGCGGTGCTGGTAAAGATACCCTCACAGGTTCTGGTGGTAATGACCGTTTTGGTTACACAACCTTAAGCGACTCACTCTTGAGTAATTATGATGTCATTACTGAGTACAATAATGGTGATCAAATTGATGCCTCTATTGGTGTCATTGCCGCAACCTTGACTAACTCTGTTGGGACTGTAGCTAATTTGAATGCTCTTTCTACTGTACTGACTAATAGTGTGTTTACAGCCAACATTGCTAAAGCCTTTAAAGTGACTGGTATAGGCGGAACCTTCATTGCTCTTAATGATACAAGTGCTGGCTTTAATGCTGCCACTGACTCGATTATTTTCTTGCAGAATTATACAGGCCCTATTTCGGTTATTTAAAGCTCTTAGGGTGGGTATCACTTACTCACCCTACTTAACTTACTACTCATTGAACGTGGAAATATGATAGTAATTTTAGCTATAAAAATCTAGACATAAAGATACAAAGAACACAACCTAAGTAGACATTAACTGCTGAACAAGTTCAACTGCTGCTTCTTTAGTAGTGATCTTCTGATCGAGAGTAGCAGCTAAAATCTCTTCTAGAACTACTTTAAAACGAGGACTAGCATGATAACCCATCGCTTTTAGGTCATCCCCAGAAATCAGAGATTGTCTTTTCGATAAATCAGTTAAATAATGCCAAATTTTTCTGCGGTTAGACTTGGTGCTTCTAGAAGCAATGATGATTAAAGTAGGTAATTTAAACTGACGTAATAATTTAACTATCCCACTAGGGTTATCTAAAACTAGTAAACCTTCTGTAATCTTTTCTTGATTAGTTTCTAGATAATATAAATGTTCTAGACTCTCTTTAGGTAAGCTAAAACTAGTAGCAATAGAGGAGCGTTCTTGAGGAGATATAGACCCAAGCAGGACTTCTAAAAGCAATAACCAATGTTCTAGAAAAGGGGTAGGATCTAAAATCTTTAACCAACGACTAACATAGCGCAACTGCCACCACAACTGTTGATTTAAAACTAAGTCCTCATCTAGACAGCCTAAGGCACCTAAATCAGATAATAGCCTTAAAGCATCTCGCCAGTAGGGAGCCTCTAAAATGAGTTTAAACTCTGCTTTGAGACGGGTAGTTAAAGCGGGGGTATTCTGTGAACCCAGACGCGATCTGGTATAAACTCCACTTTCAACTGCATAACGGATATATTCTCTAGTGAGAGGTTCTATTGGAAAGCCCAGTCTAACAGCAAAACGAACAGCCCGATAGATACGTGTTGGATCTTCAATAAAACTATTGGCGTGCAGTACTCTAACTAAACCCGAACGCAAGTCTGATACTCCCTCAAAAAAGTCTAAGAGTTCTCCTGCTTGAGGGGGTGTCAAACGAAGTGCTAAAGCATTGATTGTAAAGTCACGACGATAGAGATCTTGTCTAATTGAACTAGCTTCAACTTCTGGGTTAGCTGCAGGATAGGGGTAAAACTCGGTTCTCGCAGTGGCAATGTCTACCCATAATGAGCCTAATTTACTCTTAGCAGGCCAGACTAAAGCTGCAGTTTGAAAGGTTCCATGAATAGACTTACGCGCACCAGGATAGAGTTCTTCTAAGACTGTTGCCAATTCTCCCGCTGCGCCTACATCTTGTCTCTGGTGGAACCCATCAACTACTAAATCTAGATCTTTTAGCAACATTTTCTTTTCTGCCGGGGTCAATAGAAGATCTCTGACTGTACCTCCTACTAAGTATAGATGCCAGCCTCTTTTGGCTGCTGCTTCTGCTGCATCTTCTAAGAAAGACCAGAGAGTAGGTTCTATTTGATTCTTCAAGCAGGGTAGTAAATAAGATACTCTCTCACTAGTCTGTTCTTTTTGGTCTGCAGGATGTTTTTTGAACACTTGATCCAGAATATCAGTTCTAGTAACAATGCCTAAGAGGGTGTCATTTTCTACAACTGGTAGGCGACCAATATCATAACGGACGATGAGAGCTTGAATTTCAGGTAGGGGGGTATTAGGAGAGATTGTTTTAGGGTCTCTGGTCATATAGCCTTTAACAGGTGCATGATTAAAGCCATGATGCAGTGCGAGATCTAAATCACGACGCGAGATAATCCCAACTAATTTACCCTCTAAATTGACTACAGAGAGTCCAGAATGTCCATATCGTAGGAGTATATGTTTTGCCTGTTCAATAGTGGTTTCTGGGGGAATAGTGCGCACTGGGGAGGACATTAAATCTCTAGCTAGAAGCGGATAGGGAACTTGAGCGAGAAAGTCCTGTTTAATTTTTTCTAGGGTTAATTCGGTGTTGACTTGATGCAAGTTCACAGAAGCTGCTTGTGCGTGACCGCCTCCACCTAAAGGAGTAAAGAGAGTATTTAAGTCTGTCCCTTCAATGCGGGTTCGACCAATAATAGTTAAACAGGAACCATTTTGATTATATTGATGAGCTAACAAGAGAGCATCTATTTTAGTCAACTCCATCAAGCGTTCAGCAACACTAGAAAGTCCAGGCAGAAAAGAGTCAGTAATTAGCAACAGTGACCCTAGAATATATCCTCTCACAGTGAGTGTGGACATTTGAGTAAGGGCTTGAGAGAGTACCTGTTGCTGTTGAGGTGAAAAACTAGGGGAGATATATTCAGCTAGAATAGATAAATTAGCATTCTGTTTCATCAACCAAGCTAAAGCTTCCGCATCCCGCCAAGTTGAGGACTCAAAGGTTAGTGAACCCGTATCGACATGAATACCCAAAGCCATAACAGTTGCTTCAATAGGAGTTAATTTGAATCCTGCAACCTGTATTTTTTCTACCATGATAGTAGTCGCTGAACCGACAGACTCATTGACTAGAGAAGTAGTAGGAATGTCACATTCTGCCTGGCTATGATGGTCATAGACCTCTATAGAAGTGATATTAGGTAGGGTTAACCATTGCGCCGCTTTACCGAGACGATCTTTTTTTTGGGTATCAACTATATAAAGGGATCTGATATTGTTGGGATTAACACTGCGCATTTCTAGTAAGGGAAACTCATTTCTATACAAAGAAAGAAAGTCTCTTACTCCAGGATGTGCACCCCCTGTTAAAACAATACGACTGGCGGTCTTCAGACGCGCTAAACCCACAGCAGCGCCAAGTGCGTCAAAGTCGGCTGTTTGGTGACACAAGATTAAGTCCATCTTAAATGAGGCAAGGGTACTGCCAGCCCATAATCGGTTTGGTGGCATTGGGCGGCTATGCCTACATCATTCAGCAAAATTCTTAGTATTTTAGTTCTTTTCATATTGTAAGTAACATAATACGTGCTACAATAATTGATATGTCAATTTTAACCTATGCAGTTAACTTATCTATACAAAATTAAACCTAGTTCTGACCAAATCTCAACTTTAGAGGCATGGTTAGAACTTTTGCGTAGACATGATAATTACGAATTAGGACAAAAGTTAGATCATCTAAGACTCACTAGATGTCAAATAGATAGATGTAGCCTAATATCAGAACCTATAGGAATGATACCAGAGCGACCTAGTTATTACTATCAATCAGCCCAACTAAAAGAAACTAAGCAGTTATTTCCAGCCTATAAAGATATCTATCATGAAGTTCAACAACAGAACTTAATGCGATTAGATAAAGCTTGGGAACGTTGGTTAAAACCAGATGCTAAAGGTAAGCGCTCAGGAAGACCTAAGTTTAAAAAAGTAGGGGAACTTCGCTCATTTACCTTTCCTAGAATTAACTGTCCTAAAGCTGGTGCATTCCTTAAAGGTAACATCTTGAAGTTGAGTAAAATAGGTGAGATACCTGTTATCTTGCATCGTCCTTTACCGGTTGGTTTTACACCAAAACAGGCATCTATTGTTAAAAAAGCAGATGGTTGGTATGTGGCGATATCTTTAGAAGATTCATCTGTTCCAATTCCAATGAGGTTAGATACAGTTAAAACTGTTTGTGGTATTGACGTTGGCTTGAAGGAGTTTTTAGTAACTTCTGATGGTTGTACCGAACCTGTTAAACAGATCTATCGTAATAAACAAGTGCATTTAGCACGTCAACAGTGTAAGTTAGCTAGACAAGAAAAAGGTTCTAATAACTATCTTAAACAACAGATAAAAATAGCGCTTATTCACCAAAAGATTCAGAACTATAGAAAGGATTGGCACTATAAAACAGCACATAAATTGGTCAGGGAGTATGATTTAATAGCAGTAGAAAATCTCAACATCAAAGGACTAGCTAAAACTAGAATGGCTAAAAGCATTTTAGATGTAGCTTGGGGAAATTTCTTAATGAAACTAGAAGCAGTGGCAGTAAAATGCGGGGTCTGGTTTGTTAAAGTTAGTGCCTATGGAACATCACAGAATTGTTCTAGTTGTGGAGAAAAAGTACCTAAAGATTTGAGTGTTAGAATACACAACTGTCCTCACTGTAATTATGTTGCTGATAGGGATGAGAACGCAGCAATTAATATATTAAATAGAGGATTAAACAAGGTGGGTCTCATCTTGTCTGTCTGTGGAGGCTTAGAAGTTATTCAGCCCGTGAAACAGAAAGCTACATCAGTAGAAGCCTATTCTGGAACGAAATAATGTAAGCATTGTTGAAGTTTAGGATAGGAGAACGTCACATTTTGGTAAATTGGTTATTAAGTAAAAAAATAATAAGATCAGCCTGTATATACTCAATCTACCTGATCAGAGTCGCTCTATATCTGGCTGGTCACCTCTAGCAAATTTACTTTAGGAGAACCTCAATTATGTCTATTGTCTTTCAAGCCGCACTAGCTGCCTTAGTGCTTTTTTCTTTCATCATGGTTATTGGCGTACCTGTGGCCTATGCTTCTCCTCAAAACTGGGATCAAGCTAAACCTCTATTATTTCTCGGTTCTGGCGTTTGGTTTATTCTAGTTATAGCAGTGGCTGTTCTGAATTTCTTTGTCATCTAAATCAGCGCTTAAGCAGGGGAGGAGTTATATTCTTCCCCTATTACCCTAATTTTTACAACTTACTTTAAGGACTATTTATGGCTGTATTTGAGGGAACTTTTGCCGGAGATTTATCTGGACTGCGTTTCGCTATTATTATTGGTCGTTTTAATGATCTAATCACAGGGAAACTATTATCGGGCTGTCAAGATTGTTTAAAAAGGCATGGTATTGATACCGACCCACAAGGAACTCAAGTAGACTATGTTTGGGTTCCAGGGAGTTTTGAGGTACCTTTGATGGCGCGTCAAATCGCTTTATCCGGTCTTTATGATGCCATAATCTGTTTAGGGGCTATTATTCGCGGGGATACCCCTCATTTTGACTTGGTAGCAGCAGAAGCAGCTAAAGGTATTGCTGCAGCTAGTTTTCAAACTGGCGTACCTGTGGTCTTTGGTATTTTAACTACCGATACTCTACAGCAAGCTTTAGAAAGGGCAGGTATTAAGAGTAACCTGGGTTGGAACTATGCTATGAATGCTCTAGAAATGGCTTCTTTAATGCGTCAAGTGCGGCGAGAGTTACCTATTAGTTATACTCAAGTTTCTTTACCCGCTTCCTGAGGCTTAAAATGTCCTTTAATAAATAAAACATGACTTCTTCTGATTTAATAATTTTCTGGCACCGCCGTGATTTACGCATCAATGATCATTTAGGACTATCTAAAGCCAGGGAAAAGACAGCTAAGATAATCAGTGTCTTCTGCTTTGATCCTCATATCTTAAACCAGGATGACATTGCTGCAGCAAGGATCAGTTATTTATTAGGCTCAATTGCTGCTCTAAAAAAGAGTTATGCTCAAATTGGCGGACAGTTACTCTTTTTTCAAGGAGACCCTCTAGAAATAATTCCCACTCTAGCAGAGTCCTTACAAGCTAAAGCTGTCTATTGGTCACTAGATGTTGAACCCTACTCACGGAAAAGAGATCAGAGTGTCAAGGCAGCTTTAAAGGAAAAGGGGATCTCTGTAGAAACTTTTTGGGATCAGCTTTTGCATCCACCTGGTCAAGTCCTCTCACAGTCTGAGACTCCCTATACTATCTATACTCCTTTTTGGAAAAACTGGTCTAAAAAACCGAAAGAGTCACCTCTACCTGCTATTCAATCATTAGAAAGCTTAACAGTAGAAGAACTTAACAAAATAGCGCATATATCTCTACCTACTAGTAAAGATTTAGGCTATGTTTGGGATAATCCCCTAATCTTAACCCCAGGAGAAGAACCTGCTTTAAAAAGACTAGAAGAGTTTTGCACCTACTCTTTAAGCGAATATGGTCAACAGCGTAACTTTCCAGGTGTAGAGGGAACTTCCCAACTGAGTCCAGCTTTAAAATTTGGGGTTATTGGTCTGCGCAAAGTTTGGCAAGCATCTCAAGAAATATATGAGAATAGTCGTTCTGATGAAGCTAGAGAAAATGTAACCACTTGGCAACAAGAATTAGCTTGGCGAGAATTCTATCAACATTGTCTCTATCATTTTCCTCTTCTTGGCCAAGGACCTTACCGAAAAGAATTTAAAGACTTTCCCTGGGAAAATAATCAAGACCATTTTGAAGCTTGGTGTCTGGGTCAAACAGGTTACCCTATTGTTGATGCAGCGATGCGACAACTAAATGAGACAGGGTGGATGCACAACAGATGTAGAATGATTGTTGGTAGTTTCCTGACTAAAGATCTAATTCTCAATTGGCAATGGGGTGAAAAATATTTTATGCAGAAATTAGTTGATGGAGATCTAGCTGCTAATAATGGAGGATGGCAATGGAGTGCATCTAGTGGGATGGACCCTAAACCCCTGCGTATTTTTAACCCCGCTAGTCAAGCTCAAAAATTCGATCCTGAGGGAGACTATATACGTCAATGGGTACCCGAATTAGGCGGACTTGATACCTCACAATTACTTACAGGGAAAATCTCATCTTTAGAGAGGTCATATCACAATTATCCTCAACCTATTGTAGATCACAACCAACAGCAGAAAGAGTTTAAAGTTCGTTATCAAGGTCAAAAAATAACCTGAGTTGTTTAAACAGCCTTCAGTTATCCTATTAAGAGAATAGAGTCATTAGAGAGTAGGTCTAAAATAGAGTGAGCGTATTATCTTTAAGGTTTCGTGAACAGGCTATCGGGTTGAAGATCCTATATAAACCTGAATTAGATACTTCTTTTTGGGAGAAGATGACAGGTGTGATTAAAAAGGAACTTTCTCAGGACTGGATGCAAGCTGTTAACAATCGTCTAGATACTAATGATCCTGAAACTTTGTGGGACTTACTAGGTATTGATGCTGTTATTTCTTTAGAAGATGCTGAAGGTGAGAGTATTCATGTAGGAGTTACCTTACATGATCAAGAACACAAAGCCTATAAAATTCTCACCCAGGCTAAAAGTCCCAAATATTCTCGGATACGTCAATTCTTAAATATTAAGCGTTATTGGGTTTTTCTCTTAGAAGTAAGAACTTTTCCTACTCCTGAAGAATGGATAGATCTTCTTTATGCTGAAATTGACTTACCTACTACTGAAAGGGATGACTGTAAACTTATCTATGTCGAACCGAATCTATGATAACTTGTTCATCCCAATTCCAAGATTGATCAGGGTTTCTATTGTTACATCTTTGCGTACTCAAGGGCGCAATATTTTGGAGTATTTAGTTGCTGCTTGTCAGGCGGCGCGTCAAAATCAATCTGCTCCTTCAATACTTCCTCTATCCCCATGAACGGTTAGAGAAAAAGCGAAGCGTTTAGTAGCCAAGCTAAGAGAGTTAAATATTGACCCAGATACACTATAGAACAATGCTTTTGCACAAAAAAGTTTCCTTTAAATGAGAGCCTCCCAAATTTGCAATAAGTATCAATACTTTTGGTTGCCAGAAAATATTGACGCGGTTACATCTTATAAAGCTAGTTCGGGCTTTATTTGGTGCTAAAATTTGTCTAACTCCCGTTAGTTAATGATGCAGTTAATTTTATTGAACAACTTATGGAAAGTATCCAGGCAATTCTTCAGTAAAAGTCATTTAGGTCAACTTAATTACTTAGATTCTTGTCAAGAAAAACCTGAAACAATTATATTTTTGCACGGGTTTACTCAAAACAGTAACAGCTTTTCAACTCTACCTAAAGAAATTACAAGTAACTATCGATGTTTAATACCCGACTTACCAGGACACGGAAAAACTTATGTTCTAGAAAGTCCAACTGGTTTCAATACCCCTGCACAAATTGCCTTATTAGAAGAGTGGTTGTGTTCTTTAGGGCAGAATAAAATACATTTATTTGGTTACTCAATGGGTGGGCGTTTAGCCTTACAATTTGCCCTCAAAAATTTAGCTCAAGTTCAATCACTAATACTAGTTTCGACAACTGCTGGAATTCAAGAGAAAGCTATTAATTTAAAGCGAATACAGGCAGATTCTCAACTAGCAGAAAAGATTCTCACTATGGACACTGTGGAGTTTTTAACTCAATGGTTATCACAACCACTTTTTCAAGGAATTGCCGAACAAGGAGCCGATTTTATTACTCAAGAAATAGCGAAGCGCTTACCTATTCAAAAGTCTGGTTTGGCTTGCAGTCTAAAATACTTTAGTACTGGAGTTATGCCCTCAGTTTGGGATCAATTATCAGATCTTAAAATACCAAGTTTGATAATTGCCGGGTCTAGAGATCTCAAATATACAAAACTTGCTCATCAATTAATAACTTTAATGCCAAAAGCCAATTTAATGATCTTAGAAACAGGCCATACACCAATGATTGAATCACCATTATTATTTTGGCAAGGTGTTATTAATTTTTTACAGGCTAGATAACAGTAGAACCAAAATTGTCTACACTAAAACAATCTTAGGAGATAAGAGCATCTGACAAGATTCTCCTATTCCTAAAAAACCCTTTGAGGAGTGAACTTGAATGCTTTCTATAGGTATTGTTTCTATTAAAGAGATCTTTTGTCCTTGAGAGAAACGTTCTGCTTCTAGATCACAGAGGGTTATTTTTTGTAAATGACTTAAAGCCATTTCTGGGGGAATCAGTGAGAATGTTTCTTGGGCTATCTGTTGATTTAACTCCTCTAAAGTGAGACTTTCCTGCAAAGAGAAACCCCCACTTTCTAAACGAATTAAACCCGCTAAGGTTGCACCCACTTCTAAGAGTTGACCCAGATCCCTAGCAATAGACCTGATATAGGTTCCACTACCACAAGCTATCTTCACCTCTAATTCAGGAAACTGACCACTAGACCAATTAACAACCTCTATACTGTGTATATCTACCTGACGTGTGGGCACATCTACAACTTCTCCTTTTCTAGCCCTTTCGTAGAGACGCACTCCATCAACTGAAATAGCACTATAAGCGGGAGGAGTCTGGGTAATCTTGCCTATAAATCTCTTTAAGTAAGGCGGTATCTCTTGACTAGTTAGATGTTTTGCTGACCGTTGAGAGACAATCTCTCCTTCTAGATCATCAGTTGTTGTGACCACCCCAAAACGAATAAGCGCTTGATAGGTTTTAGTATGGGGTAAGTAGGAAAGGAGACGAGTAGCACCACCTACAGCTATCGGTAAAACCCCACTAGCTTTAGGATCTAGAGTACCACCATGACCGACTCTTTTTAATTTAAGAAATCTTCTGACCTTATATACACAGTCATGCGAGGTTATCCCAATTGGTTTATGTAGATTAATAAACCCGATCATAGAGTTTCATCACCTCAGTAATAGGCATACGGGAGGAGACACCTAGAGTCAGTGGTGAGATGTGTCCCTGGTTAAAGTGTTCAGCAGCAGCACAACCAATCATCGCAGCATTATCTGTACAAAGACTCAAAGGAGGGAAATAGACCTTTAATGAGTGTACCTCAGCGGCCGCTTGCAAATGTTGACGTAATCCACTATTAGCAGCTACACCTCCACCGACAATGATTTTATCAAGACCTTCTTCTAAAGCACAATTAATAGTACGCCTAGTTAAGGATTTAGCTACAGTGGTTTGAAAACTAGCAGCTAAATCATCTATGGGTAGAGGATTAATACCTTGAGCCTCTAGTTTTTGTACTAGTCTTAACATAGCGGTCTTTAAGCCACTGAAACTCATATCATAGGGGTGATAACCTCCCGATGGCAAGGAGACACGTCCATCGGGTAAGGGAAAGGCTTGAGGGTTACCTTTTTGGGCTGCGCGATCAATTAAAGGCCCACCTGGATACCCCATTGAGAGTAAACGGGCGACTTTATCAAAGGCTTCACCTGCTGCATCATCTCTGGTTGTTCCTAAAATTTGATAATCTCCACAACCCTTAACGGCGATCAAGCTAGTATGTCCACCGGAGACTAAAAGAGATAAAAATGGCGGTTCTAGTCCGGGTTCGCTTAAATAGCTAGCATAGAGATGTCCTTCTAGATGATGTATACCTAAAAAAGGTAGGTCTTTTAAGATAGCTAGGGTTTTAGCTGTTGTTAAACCAACCATCAAAGAACCGACTAAACCTGGTGCTACTGTGGCTGCAATAGCATCTATTCGACTCCATTCTACTTGTGCTTGAGTGAGTGCTTCTTCTAAACAAATATTAATCTGTTCGAGATGTTGACGTGAGGCTATTTCTGGCACTACCCCCCCATACTTTTGATGTACTTTGATTTGAGATGAGACTACATTGCTCAAAATAGTCCGATTTTTAACAATCGCTACCGAGGTCTCATCACAACTAGTTTCTATTGCTAAAATAACTGTCATTCTTTTTTAAGCTTTATTTACAATTTTCAAAATATTCTCAAATTAAGCTTTAGGGAATAGGTCAAACACTCTAAAGATGATTGTAACAACTCCAATACCCAAAGTGATAATACCAGTACCAAAAGCGATAATTAGACCAATTAACCATTTGTATAAGCTGGAGATATCATTTCTAGTTTCTTTGAGTTCTAACCTAACATCTTTAATTTCTGAAGTGAGTTCTAACCTAACATCTTTAATTTCTGAAGTGAGTTCATCCTTAGTTTCTTTAAGTTCTAACCTAACATCTTTAATTTCTGAAGTGAGTTCATCTTGTCCTTTTTGAAGATTCTCAAATTTTACATCGAGGGTTTCAACCTTTCCTTCTAGCCTGGTTTGCGCTTCTAAGACTCGATTTAATTTTTGATCCATGCTTTCTAAAACTCTGGCCAAATCAAACTCTACCATCTGTGTCATTTGGCCATCCTCTTAGAAATGTAATTGATTTAAAACTCCCTTAGTGCGCTAACTAGGCAGGTAGGAGGTTCTCTTTTAACTTAGTTTAACATTAGGACAATTTTAAAAATTACAGCGCAGGTCTTACGGCGCGTTAGATCAATTCGACAAACTTAACAATGTAACCAGTGACATACTCGTCGCTCATCCTTTTTTTTTAAGCTTTATTTACAATTCCAGTGGCTTGAACCCAATCACAGTAAGATAGCTCTGATGTAGAAAAAATAGACCCTTTACTTTTCTACTCAGTTCTTAACATTTCGTAACAAAAGGCAACTATTTCTATGAAACAATTGTTAGCGATTATCCTGACTGCGACTCTCTGGTTTAACCTAGCACCTTCTGCTTCTGCTTCTGCTGGAGTTGCTGGATTAGTTCCCTGTAGCGAGTCACCTGCTTATCAAGCTAAATCTAAAAGCTTTGTCAATACCACTAGTGATCCTGAATCTGGTCAAAAACGCGCTGCACGCTATGCAGAAGCCCTCTGTGGACCTGAAGGCTATCCTCATTTAATTGTAGATGGTCGTTTAGATCATGCTGGAGATTTCTTAATCCCTAGTATTCTCTTCCTCTATATTGCTGGTTGGATCGGTTGGGCAGGTCGTTCTTATTTAATCGCTATACGCGGTGACAAGGATGCTGAGATGAAGGAAGTAATCATTGATGTGCCTCTTGCTATTGGTAAAATGATTGCAGCTTCTGCTTGGCCTTTGGCTGCTCTTGCCGAGTTTACCTCTGGTAAACTAATCGTTAAAGAAGTTGCTACATCTCCTCGCTAAAGATTACATTTAAAGCCCTTTGGAAGTACCAAAATGAAAGATTTAACCGCATTTCTCTCCACCGCACCCGTTTTGATTACTGCCCTGTTGGTTTTCACAGCAGGACTCTTGATCGAAGCTAATCGTTTTTATCCTGACCTTCTTTTCCACCCATTAGGATAAGACCCCCTTTCCAAAACAACAAAAGAGAGAGTCATTTAAGTACTCTCTTTTTTGTTGTTAATTTTACTGTCTAGCTGTGGATTGACAGGGCTGCCAAGAACTCAATTCCACCATAATATTATCAATATCCTTAACTAATTGACTGCCATTAATATTAGAGCGGTTAACTAGAATACTAAAGACTAAAACACCCGATTGAGGATGCTCTAAATAACCAGATAGTGCCCTTACACCTGTGAGAGTACCTGTTTTAGCATGGACTTTACCCTCTGCAGGAGAAAGGCGCATTCGGTTACGCAAAGTACCACTAATTCCGGCAATAGGCAGGGAATTTTCAAAAACCTGACCATTGGGACTAAAGTACATTGCTCTGAGCATTGATACTAAAGATCTGGGTGTAGCCACATTAGCACGAGATAGTCCTGATCCATCAGCTAAGCGATAACCTTGAGGATCAAGTCCGAGTTGAGTCAGAGCGGTCTTTGCTGCACCTGCACCCCCAATATAATCAAATAGGGTTTGAGCATAATTATTATCACTCCTAAGATTCATCGAAGTAATCCAGTTTTTGACTGTGGTTGAGCGAATGGGTGCTTCTGGGTTTAAACGCTGTAGTGCTGCTGCTGTCGTGAAGAGTTTGACATTAGAAGCTGGAATAAAGTAACGATCTGCATTATGACTATAAAGGGGTAGGCCATCTTGTAATGATTCTACCAAAATACCCCAATTAGTAGAGTAAGAGCCAATGATTTTTTGAATAGCTGCTTCAGGGGTTGGACTACAAACTCGATTAGGTAAAGGGAAGGGTTCTCTTTGTGGTAGCGGGAATGTTTCTCTCTCTGGTAGCGGTACATATATCTCAACAGATTTTCTCTCGCTAGTAGGTTGATTCTGTATTTCAATAGGTATTACTTGATTAGCTAAAGCAGGCTGAGTAATACTTAAACTAGCAATGGAGAGGAGTAAAAAAGAGCGAGGTAGATAGCTTGTTTGTTTCATCTTTTGATTCAATTATAGTAAATAGGCATAGTGAGATATTGTCAAGAAATCATGAGATTTGGGAAACCTTTGATTCTCTTTTTTATACCATAGTCCGAGTAAAATTACTCATTAACCTCGATAGTTAATTGTTAACTACTTCCAATCTTGCCAAGACTCATTAAAGATAGAAGTATCAGGGAAAGCGGTTGGATTACCACTTTCATTTAAACGACGCTGAAGTTCTCTTAGTCTAGGGTCATTTAAGAGGGGTGACTCTACTAACTGATAGGGTAGAATATTTTTTTCTAAACTGAAGATAGCTGTTTGTCCTGCTGCTATCCCAGAAGACCATTCAAAAGAATGTACCCGATAAGCTGCACCTGCAATATGACTCATGGCGATACTTTTGCCTGTGATGAGGAGATTGTCAATTTTTTGAGGAATCAGGCTGCGCAGGGGAATTTGGAAGGGATAGGCGGCACCTTGACCCCTTCTTTCTCCATCTCTTTCGGTATTGCCTGGGGTTTCTGGAGGAGAGAGAGTCATACAGGGGTGAAAATCAATGGCATAATGTCCAATACCCACAGAGTCGGGGTAAATAGTCGATCTGGTGCGCTGTTTGACTTGATCAGGAGAAATAGTGCCATCTAGGACTTGGAACCCCTCTAAACCTGAAAGCACACCTAAAAGACGACGGTAATTATCAGGTCCTAGTGCTTCTCTATAGTAGTCCTGTTGATAATTAATCCGAGAAATATCTATTTCTGTAATCCAGAAACCATCTTCATAACCAAAATAGGGACGACCGATAATATGTCTAGCTTCTCGAATGTAAGGATATTTAGAGAGTCCATGATTGGTTCCCATTGGGGACTCTAGTCCCGTTAAGTAGCGATGTCTAGGATCTGGTTTTTTGACTCCAGGACCTAGCTGTGAGTCTGTTGTTCCTTCTACTAACCAGTAATAGTATCCTAGGGCATTTTCTTCTCCTTTGCGCAGAGTTCCCACTCGCAGTCCGCCTAACCATCCACCAGGATTTAATTGTCCTCTTTCTTTTAGTTGTTCCCTTGTGTAGATGAAGTTATCTTTAGCTGTTCCTGGACGATAATCATTCCCCCAAGTCCAGTTTTGCATTGAGATATCTCCGGGTGTCGGGGTAGTATAAGTAAGTCCACTAAAACTAGTCTCTGGTCCTGGGTTAGGGTTGCTTATTCTTCGATAAGTAAAAACAAAGTCAAAATCTGCTAATCTTTTTAACTCATAACTATAGTAGGGTTCATATTGAGGGTAAAAAGAGGGCATAGGGTTCTTTTGTGGCTCTTGGGTCCTCTCCATAGCAAAGGTATAGGTAAAACCCTGTGTACAGTAAGGATCACCTGTCGCACTTGAAGATGAGGGTTCTAGATAGGATCTTGGTTCGATTCCTAAACGGTAAGGAATATCTGCTAAAGCTATTAGTTCTCCTGTTTCTGTTGCTTCGATGACATACCAGGGAGCAATTCTTTCTTTTTGACTGGCAGGTGGCACAAATTTGAGGATAGTTTTCTGCAAGCGAGGCGAGTTTTCATAACTGTACGCATCTTCTATCATTTGGGACAGGGTTTCTGTATTGAGAGGTGGGGTTCCTGGTGCAGGACTATGTTGAATAGCTATCGCACTGACAATTTGCTTTCCCTCTCCTGCGTTGGGAACCTGCTGAATATCTAATTCTTTAATAATGGTTGAGGGGAACCATTTCAACTTTCCTCCTCCTTTATTTGCCGCATCTTGCAGTTGTTCTAAAAGAATCTTATGGCCATCCCTTGGCAGAAAACACATTGTACTTACCCAGCAGCCACCTGGATTAGGTTTACTATAGTTTTGGCGTAGACGATTTGTTAATTCTATGTATCCACGCGGGAAGAAGTTTAATTTACTCTGGGTGGGACGTTCATCTAGTGCGGAAGTACCTTGAGAAGAGATTTGTCCACCTATCCAGTCTGTAATATCAGTCAGACAGACAGTCTTTCCAGCTAAGAGTCCTTCATAAGCTGCCCCTGCACCCGCTAAACCACTGCCGACAATTAGAATGTCACATTCGACAGTCTGCTCGACATTTCTAGAAGGTGCGGCTATTGCTATAGTATTGATTAGGGTTAGGGGTAATAGTAGTAAGTATTGACAAGACTTAAGAACTTTAAGGAACATTAATAAGAGTTATTTACTTGGATATTACTGGGGAAGATTCTTGGAAATCTAGCTCATTCCACTCTTTATTTTGCCATAGTTTTTCATCTAGAGCCATTCTTTCTATGGCGCTGGCTAAACGGAGGGCTTTGAGTGCCTGTTCTCCCCCTACTGAGGGTTCATTGCCTCCTCTGACACAGTGAACAAAGTGCTCTAATTCTGCATGAAGAGGTTCTATATTGCTTGTATGTACCTTTTCAATCAAGCTATCTTGACGATAGAGGACTTGACCATAGTCTGTCACATAATTACCCGTTGTCTGTCTGTGAATTAAAATCTCATTATTGAGAAAATCTGCTTCTGTGAGAGATTGTTTACAATGTGCTGCCAAACGACGAATCTTTCGGTGGGTTACTTTACTTGCTGTAATTGTGGCAACAATGCCATTAAGAAAGCCTAAAGTTGCTGTAACGTAGTCAAGGGAACCAGATTGAGACACACGACTTCCGCTAGCTGTCACCTTGACAACTGGCGCATCGACTATTTCTAAAATTAAATCAATGTCATGGATCATTAAATCTAAGACAACTGAAACATCGTTGGCCCTTTGAGAATATGGACTCATCCGATGAGCTTCTAAGGCTAATAATTGTTCTGTTTTTAGTACCTTGCTTAATTCTTGAAAGGCTGGATTAAAACGTTCAATATGTCCAACTTGGAGAATACAGTTAGACTGAGCGGCTGCATTTACCAATGATTCTGCCTCTAGAATACTTGCTGCAATAGGTTTTTCGATCAGAGTATGAATACCTGCTTGTAGACAGTCCAACCCTACCCGATAGTGGAGAAGAGTAGGAACTGCTAGACAGACAGCATCAACATGAGGTAATAAGTCTAGATAATTTTCAAAAAAGCGGACACGATATTTTCCTGCAGTATCTAAGCCACGTTCTAAATTTAGATCTGATACTCCTACTAACTCAACATCTTTTAATAGGCTGAGAATTCTAGTATGATGTTGTCCCATATTGCCCACACCGATCACACCAATGCGAATAGGTTGGACTGTCTCTTTTGGCTTCGCTTGGTTATGGGAGTTTTCTGACATTGTTTAAGTGACTCCTTGTAAACACACTCCTCAACCCAAGGTCAGGTTTTCTAA
>CASBQB010000250.1 GCA_949127655.1 Chroococcales cyanobacterium PMM_0086
ACTAATCTCTTAAATATAATGACTCTTTCTATTTTAACCTCAAAGTATCGCCAACAAGAGCCTAATCTGTATTCAATGTATCGAAACATCTGTCATGGCTTCTGCACGGATAGATTGTAATTTTGTTAAAATTTTTGGTTTCAGTTTTTCTAGTTCTTCTTTGAGAATTCTTTTGGTAATTTGTGGTTTACCTGGCTTTAGTGTTTGTGCAGTGTTTGCCCATTCTTTGAGTGTTTTACATTGACTTGGGGCGATTGTTGAAGTCATCACCTGTTTGCACTTGTCTGGATTTTCTAGGGCAAAAAAGAGTATCCAATAGGAACCCGTTTCCCCTAATAGACGGGCTAATTTTTGACCTCCTGATGTTTTCAAATCTAGATAACATGGTAGCCAACGCGGCCCTTGTTTTGGGTGATACAAAACAGTAATCCACAGTAACATTGGGTGAGGGGATGTCAAAAAGAGAAACTGATTGTAACGAATACTCGACATTCGCGTTACGATGTCCTGCTGTTCTAACATTACCCATAGACTAATAATATCTTTTTCAGGGGTGCGTAATAGATTGGGAAAGACAATCTTTTGAATAGGTTTATCTTTAGGCCAAACAGTAGATAAGCCTATTTCAGAGAGTAAAGATTGAGGCTTAATCTCTTTAGGTTGAAATGTTGTTGGGGGCTGACTAGCTCTGCTGTGCGAGATGTTCTTTTCTTTGAGATTGTTATCAATGTCTTCTATTAGGTGAACTAATTCAGCTACACTCTGTGGACGGTCTGCGGGAGACTTAGCTAAACATTTTAAGATTAACTCCCCTACTTCTTGTGGTACTTTAAATTCAGGAGATATTGGTTGAGGCTTGGCATAGTGATGAGCTTCGTACCAACCGCCGAAGGAGGAATTTTCTGGATGAATAGGCATTTGTCCTGTTACCATTTCATACATCAGGATGCCTAAGCTGTAGATGTCTGAACGGTTATCTAGTTCTTTTCCCTCCATCTGTTCTGGTGAACAATAGGCTAATGTTCCCATAAAAGACTGTGTTTGAGCTTCACTTGATAGCATTAGTTTAGCTATCCCAAAGTCTAATATTTTGACTAAATCACCTAAACCAGAATCCTGAATTACTAGAATGTTACTAGGTTTGATATCTCGGTGAACAATCGGACAGAGTTCTCCTTGAAACATGATTCCTTTGTGAGCGGATTCCATGCCAAAACAGATCTGTCTTGCTAAACTGAGAAATCTATCTACTTCAATCGGATGTACTTTGATGATTTCACTGAGGCTTTCCCCCTGGAGAAATTCCATTACATAAAAGGGAATCTCTTTCTCATCAATTCCGTAATCTCTAACTTTGACGATGTGCATACTTCTTTCACCTAATAAGGCGGAGATAGTTGCTTCTCTCTCAAAGCGTTCTTTCATTTTGTTGCTGAGGAGTGTTTGTGAAAGAAATTTAACTGCTACGGTGACTCCTCCTAGTAACTTGTCTTCTGCGCGGTAAACTTGACCCATGGCACCGCTGCCCACTAGTTCTATGAGTTGATAACGGTTAGCAAGTAAACGGCGATGTCTAGAGTCTGTCATCATGGTCAGCCGATTTAGAGAGGTTACTATAGTTCAATTAATTAATATTATTCTATGCCCATTTCTCTATCTGAAGATAGTTGTTCTTTCAATATGATTCCCTTTTTCCCTTTTAGGATTGACGTTCTAAGATCCCCTCCATTGTACTATTTAAAAGATGTCCGGTCATTATGCCACTACTGAAGTGATATTTTTCTTTGTTTACTTGATAAAAGGTTTCAAAACCACTTACCCTTTGGTTTTCCCCTAGCACTAAGTATCTTTGGATTATAGAGCTTGGTCCTATCCAACCTTCTCCTTCTACTTTACCGAGAAGACTGCTTTGCAATAAGTAGCTATATTGCCTAGCTTCGTTATCCACTCTGCCCCGATATTGGAGGGAAATTTCTTTTCTCTCACTATTGGGAAAGACTAGCTTTGTTACCATTGTAAACCAGTTTCCCTTATCCCAGACAATCATTGTCCGACCTTGAATAGGTAAAGAGATGTTTTTCTCTAACCAATAGCCTTCTAAATTCCATCGTCCAGGTTGTACTAAAAAATTATGAGCCAATCTTTGTTACTCCTTAGATGACTGGGAGATGGATTTGTCCTAATAACATGGGTTGATGTGCCCCTGTAACTTGCGGTAAGTTACCTGGAACAGCAACGGCAAAACGCCAATAAGCTAGTACTGCAAAAGCAATGGCTTCTTTGTAATCTGCATTGAAACCTAGATCATCAGTAGTTATGACCTGGGTTTTGGGCGCTAATCTTTGCTTGAGACGGTTTTTTAAGTAGGTATTATGGCTGCCGCCACCACAGAGTAAAACTTGATGTGGAGACTCTGGCAAAAAGGCTTGATAGCTAGTGACAATAGATTGTACAGTCAATTCTGTCAAGGTTGCTAACCAATCAGCGCTACTTAGTTGATATTGTTCTGCTTGTAGTTTACATTGCTCTAAGTAGGCTAGTCCAAAGAGTTCTCGTCCGGTAGATTTAGGAGGAGACTCTTGAAAGAAGTCTTCTTTTAACCATTGTTCTATAAGCGGTTGACAAGGCGTTCCCTGGGCTGACCATTTTCCATCTTGATCATAATGTTGTTGTCCTTGAGTTAACTGCATTACTGCTAAATCAATTAAAACATTACCAGGACCTGTATCCCAACCGATGATTTTTGCTTCCCAGTTGACAGTTTGACGAGGGGGAAGATAGGTAACATTGCCAATACCACCGATATTTTGTATACAACGAGAATGATCCAGATGACTTAAAAGATAGGCATCAATTTTAGATACTAAAGGGGCCCCCTGTCCACCTGCTGCTAAATCTGCTTGTCTAAATTGACTCACAGTCAGTCTTTTTGTTTGCTGGGCAATCACTTCACCGCGTCCTAGCTGTAAGCTATAACCTAAAGATGGTCTATTTGGGGGACGGTGAAAGACTGTCTGTCCATGAGAACCAATTAATTCAGCTTTTATTGATTCTCCTTGTTCAATTTTTACCGCAGCTTGAGCAAATTGAGCCGCTATTGCATCATCGAGGTCTGTTAATTCACTCATGTCGAGTTTTTCTCCAGCGCAGACTGCTAGAATTTGCTCTCTTAATGCTTGAGGATAGGGGTAGGTTTCTCCTTTAATTAAATCAATTTCTAGATCATTTGTCGTACCTCTAATCTCTACTAAAGCTGTATCAATACCATCTACTGATGTTCCGCTTATTAAACCGATAACGCGCATTTAATTTTTTATGATTAATAAAACAAGCTTAACCATTATAGTCCTTCTGGATAATGACAATTTATTACGGGAGAAGTTTTTGTTAATCTGCTCTAAGCCTGATCAGCTAAGATGACAAGGTTGTTCTTTATTTATAACCACTATGTCCATTGATTTAATTTGGGAGATTCCTTTAGCGATAGCTTCTTTTATCTTTTACAAGCTCATGAAGTTTTTGATTGGTAACCTTTATACTCTTTATCTGATTGTTAATAAAAAAGTCGCCTCTCAATGGCGTGTTCTTTCCAATGAGCTGCTCAAATCACCTCTGAGTCTACCTGTTTTGATGACTAAAGGTCCACGTTGGAATACTCATGCTGTAATTGGTACCTTAGGACCTTTTTCTCTCCAAGAATCTCTCTCTTTAGATCTAGATTCCGCCAATTTATCTGCTCGTTCTTGGATTGCTGTTATTTATGATTTTCCAGCCTATCGCACTGTCACTAGTTTAACTTCAAGAGAATATTCTCAGCATCAAGGTTGGCTTTCTGTCAAGTTGGCAACTGGTCAATATAGCTTAGGTGTTCGCTATTATAATCAGAAAGACTCTCTTGGTTTTCCTGCTGTTAAAACTGATAATAATCTTGTGGTTTCTGCTTATTCTGTTCCCTCTGATGTTAATCAATTTTATACTAATTTAATTCAGAAAAAAAACTGGTTTTATCTAGCTCTTCATTACTATATATACACGATATTACGCTTTAAAAAATGGTTACCTGAGTCTTTTGTCAAGTCTGAGTTTTTACCAGTTGGAGCACCAGATACCCAGTTTTTCTATGACTTTATCTCTAAGCAACAGTCTTTACAAATAACAGTTAAACCTGAAATATTATCTCAGGTTGATATCTATCTTACTATCTATGACAGATCTAGCTTACCTTTATCTTGGGCTAAAATTGAATCAGAACAATATTTAAGTCAACCTATGCCTAACAATGGTTATTATTTAGTTAGAGTGCGTCAAGATAAATCTTTACTTGATTTAGTAGGAAAACTTCAAATTACCCAAGTTTAGTAAATTTTAATTAAACTATTGAGAATCAATTAATCTAGAAATAATCAGGCGTAGTTATTTCACCCTTTTCTAGTGCTTGATTAACTATTTGAGTAACCTGTTTCCATTTGCGTATTTTATCTGGATTATTTCCTGTTTTCTTTTGATAGGCTTGTTTGAAATTATTCAGGTTTTTATAATGCTTTCTTAATTGTTCTTCAGTTACACCTGTAATGACTGTTTCTCTAGGTGAATCCTCTACTATAAAACTTTTCAATAACTCCAAGTATAATTTTATTTGCTGCATTTTTTGTAAATCAACTTCAAGGCAGGAATGTTTTAACAGATACTGTCCAAGCTCTTGTTTTGCCTCTTGATAACATTGTTGATAGCTAAATTCAATCTTTGATGAAGATGATACTTGAGATGATGGCTGTAAATATTGAATTTGTTCATAAGCTGCTCTTTCTTGTTCTTCAGTAATAATAAAAGAATTGACTATTTCTCCTTTTACTGCATCTTTTTCTCTAGCCTTAAGTGAGGCGTAATATTCAAAATGTCCATCAATAACCTCGTACTTTTCAAAGCCTACTTTTTTGAGAATTACAGGTTTTAAAATACCTCCTGTTGCTAAGATCAGCTCTGCTAAATTCTCTAATTCAGTTTCTGAAAAATTTGAGTTAGGAACATTAGAACTAATATTAATAACGTCAACCATTGAATATTTCAACATTTTACTTTTATAGTATATTTGAACAATTATTATGTAATTTCATTCTGATTTCTTTAAAATAGCAGAATCTAAGTTTTTTTACTCAAGGGGTTGAAAATTTGCTTTAGATAGAGTAAGATAGTTAGAATAGGCTAATAACCTGACTGTAAAAGGCTAGGGGGAGTGGCGGAATGGTAGACGCGACAGACTTAAAATCTGTTGACTGCAAGGTCGTGAGGGTTCAAGTCCCTCTTTCCCCATATAGACAGCTATGCAGGCTCTAAGGCGATTGATAGTAAACATAATATTATTTAATTACTTTAAGCCAACTAAACATCTCTTCAACAGTCAATGATAGTGCAATACCTTCTAAACAAATTAAGGGTGTGTTCAGTTGTTTAAATATCTAGAATTAAATAGATATTTTTGGGCAAAATCTAGTTCCACAAAAAGCTAAAAAGATGTTAAAATAAAATTGATGAAATAAAAATCAGCCAAA
>CASBQB010000251.1 GCA_949127655.1 Chroococcales cyanobacterium PMM_0086
GTGAAACTTATCTAGAAGGGTTAATGAGTGACCATAAGGAACTCCTTTTGAGAATCTTGACAGTCCGTCAACATCTGGCAGAAAGTATCCTAGACCTGCTACCAGAGATGGTCAGAACAGGTATCAGTAAAGCTAATATGGAGCATCGCCGTCAACTTCTCGAACGTCTTACCCAGTCACCTCCCCCCTCGGAATTAAACGACTCAACAGAATAATAACACCTACCAAGAAAACTAAAACTAATGAAAACCTTACCTAAAGAGCGTCGTTACGAAACCCTCTCCTATCTTCCCCCTTTAACTGATCAGCAAATTGTCAAACAAATTCAATATTTGCTAGATCAAGGTTATATTCCTGCTATTGAATTTGAAGAAAATCCCAAACCCAGCGACCACCACTGGACTCTCTGGAAACTCCCCCTCTTTAAATCTTCTGTGCCTCAAGATGTACTGAGTGAAGTACGGGAATGCCGCGCCGAATATCCTAACTGTTATATCCGCGTCATCGCTTTTGACAACATCAAACAATGTCAAACTGTCAGCTTCATCGTCCATAAACCCAATACCACCCGCTATTAATTTCTAAAATTTCTTGCGCTAATTTGGGTACTGCTCCTCTAAAATAGATTAGAGGAGTTTTTTTATTCTCAAGTGAGGAAAATTGTCATGCTTTATCTAATAGATAATGAAAAAAATCGTGTTATTGGTTTTTATCAATCCCCCAAAGGTCTCAAAAGAGGTATAGATCTTTTAACTACAGTTAATCAATTGCCCAATGATTACCATATTTCTACAGAACAACCAGAGTGTTTTACTAGTGTTAGACTAGACCGACCCAAAAAACCAAAATTTCAACAAAATACAACATCACTCCCCTCTTCTGAGAAAAAACCTCTACCTACCAAGCCAGCCAAAAAAATAGATATTAATTCTCCCTCTCAGTAGTTGATGAGTTACAATTTGGATCTATAGAAAATCAGGTTCCCTGCCTTTTTCAAAAATTCAATCCGCTAGAAAAAGAATTTAAGCATCTACTTAACAAATGGATTTTAACCCACTTTGGCTATCAATTAAAATTACTTTCTGGGCAACCTTAATAGCAGTAATAATTGGACTTATTACCGCATCTAATGTCTATAACTTTTCGGGTAAATTGAGAAAAGTTATAGATAGCCTTTTGACAATTCCTCTACTTTTACCACCTACAACAATCGGCTTGATCATCTTTTGGTTGATTCGTCAACAAGGACCGATAAGCGGACTATTACAAAAGTTTAAAATTCCTCAAATCTCAGATTTCTCTGGAGCAGTAATTGCCTCAACTATAGTAGCTTTTCCCTGGATGTATAGAACAGCATTACAGGGTTTTGTTCAAGTTGATCAGGAAATAATTCAAGTAGCGAAAACTCTAGGAGTATCCAAAAGTAAAATATTATGGCAACTAGTCTTACCTTTAAGTAGTAAAGATATATTAATAGGAATTATTCTGACCTTTACTAGAGCATTAGGAGAGTTTGGCGCAACATTGCTCCTTGTCGAAAAGCTGCCAGGGAAAATAGAAACTTTGCCTATGTCTATCTACTTTTTAAGCCAAAAAAGTGACATTAATCAAGCTCTTTATTGGGTTCTCTTGACCGTTTTAATTGCTCTGGGCTGTGTCTTTTTAATCAATACTGTTTCAGGACTATCTCTAGTTAATTCTTGGTCTTCTTTGATCGGACATTGGTTGTTACATAGTTCAGGCAATCAAAAGGAACTCTATGTACCGCAAACAACCGGATTATCAGTAGAAATCAGCAAATCACTCCCTAAATTTAATCTAGAAATAGCCTTTAATAGCGATTACAAAAGAATTGGCTTATTCGGACTGCAAGACTCAGGGAAAAGCCAGATTTTACGAGTTATAGCAGGTTTAGAAGAAAATGTTCAGGGGCGTATTCTGCTTAACGGCAAGGTTTTACTCAACAGCAAAACTAAAGTTAATCTGTCAGCCCAAAAACGTCGTATCGCTCTAGTTTTTGAAAAGTATGCCCTCTTTCCTCATCTGACAGTAGCTCAAAATATCGCCTTTGGTTTACAACATCTGACCAGAGAAGCCCGCGCAGAAGTGATTAGGATGTCTTTAGAAGGGTTCAAATTAGAAGGAACAAAAAAACTTTATCCTCACCAACTATCCAACAGCCAACAACAACGCCTCGCCCTCGCTCGTGCTGTAGCCAATGAACCAGAAGCTCTCTTGCTAGATGAACCTTTGGCTAGTCTAGATAGTTATTGGCACGGACAGCTACAACAGCTTCTCGCTGAGTTACTTAAGGAATATCGAGGCATCGTCATTGTTAGTAGTTATCGCCTAGAAACTCTCTATCCCCTCTGTCCAAGCCTTTTAGTGATTGCCGAGGGACTACTGCTCAATCAGGGAAACACAGAGAAATTCTTCGAGCAGCCCCTCTCTTACTCTGTAGCTAAATTAACAGGCTGTCAAAATATTTCCCGTTATCAGTATATTGATAACCAAACTTTGACCGCTCTAGACTGGAACTGTATCTTGAATATTAAGGAGAAACCGAGCGAAGCTTTTGGTTATATCGGCATCAGATCCAATCAGATCGTCTTCGTCCGTAATCCGCCTCCTGCATCTCTCAGGAGTAATTTTTTTCCATCCTGGCTACTAGCAGAGCGTGAAAGTCCTCAAGAGATAACCCTCTATCTCAAACTCAACGAATTCCCTATAGATCCTAAAGACTACGGAATAGAAGTCAGCATTGAACGACATCAATGGGAAAAGCTGCAAAACCAGCCCCAGCCTTGGTTAGTATATTTTGCACCGCAGTATCTGGTGTTACTGAAATCTCTCTAGAATTCACAAAAAATTAATTATTGTTACGGTCACATGGTATTATAACTTCTGGTTTGGGTTTAGTGTTGAACCACTTGTAAGACTCTAAAGCTTAACCATTTTATCCATGATTAACCAGAAAACGGTCGATTGTGACTTCAATACCTGAGCAGACCAGTCCAACCCAACAAGACCAAGCCACTGTAGGAGTTAACAACTCTATGCAGGAATACTATCATCTGCAGCGAATACTCTTAAAGTATAGCCTGCTCTTGCTAGGGGTGATATTTATAGCTGTCTGGCTATTCTATTCACTTAATATCGCACTTAATTATCTTTTAGGTGCCCTAGGCGGTATCGTCTATCTGAGATTCCTCTTCAAAGATGTTGAAAAGATTGGACAGGGCCAAGGTAGAGTAGGATCAAAAGGACTGTTTCTCTTTGCTGGATTAATTATTATCGCTTGCCGTTGGCAGCAACTACACGTTATCCCCGTTTTTCTGGGATTTCTAACTTATAAAGGGGCAATTATCGTCTATATGTTTCAAAGCTTAATGCCAGAAAAACAGAAGATTTGACGGTTCTAGTCACGTTATAGAGCAGAAATTCTCGAGCGGAATGTTCTAAAGACAGGGTAAATCCTGCAAAGATGACAATGTTAGATGATTTGACAATTATAGACTCTTTCCCTCTGATTGCTGCTCTGGAAGTTGGCAAGCACTGGTACTGGGAAATCGGTAACCTAAAACTACATGGTCAGGTGTTTGTCACCTCCTGGTTTGTCATCGGTATTTTATTGATTGCCGCCATCGCAGCAACTCGCAGCGTTCAAAGAATTCCCAGCGGAATTCAGAATTTGATGGAATATGTCCTAGAATTCCTCAGAGATCTAGCCAGAAACCAGTTAGGAGAAAAAGACTATCGTCAGTGGTTACCTTTTATAGGCACACTATTTTTGTTTATTTTCGTCTCTAACTGGTCTGGAGCACTAATTCCTTGGCACGTCCTAGAAATTCCCGAAGGTGAACTAGCAGCACCTACCAACGATATCAATACTACCGTTGCTCTAGCTTTACTCACCTCAATTGCCTA
>CASBQB010000252.1 GCA_949127655.1 Chroococcales cyanobacterium PMM_0086
CAGGGTTCGTAGCCTGCTGCTTTTATAGCGGTTACTTCTTCTACAGTCAGTCCAAAGAGGAAGAAGTTTTCTGCTCCTGCTTCTTCTCTAATCTCGATATTAGCTCCATCCAGGGTTCCTATGGTTAGGGCACCATTCATGGAGAACTTCATGTTACCTGTCCCTGATGCCTCTTTTCCGGCTGTAGAAATTTGCTCGGACAAGTCAGCTGCTGGATAGACTATTTGGGCAAACTTGACGTTATAGTCTTTCAGAAAAACTACCTTGATGCGATCCCGTACATCTGGATCGTTGTTGACAACCTCAGCAATGGAGTTAATTAACTTAATGATCAGTTTGGCTGTATAGTATCCAGGCGCTGCTTTACCGCCAAATAAGAAGGTACGAGGTGTGATCTCAATGTCTGGATTGGCCTTGAGTCGGTTATAGAGGGTGATAATGTAAAGTGCGTTAAGATGCTGGCGCTTGTACTCATGTATCCGCTTGACCTGGATGTCAAAGAGCGAGTTTGGATTGATAGTCAGTCCGTAGAGAGTGTGGATGCGATCGGCTAAGTCTTGTTTGATTGCTTGCTTGATCCCTCTAAACTCTTTGCAGAATTCGGCATCATTGACAAAACGCTCTAATTGCTTTAGCTGATCCAGATTTTTAAGCCAGCCATCGCCTATCTTGCTAGTAATGAGGTTGGTCAGTCGGGGATTACTTAGTGCGATAAAGCGACGGGGAGTCACACCGTTAGTCACGTTTGTGAACCTTTCGGGGTACATTTCGTAAAAGTCATGTAGTATTGTCTTTTTGAGCAACTCGCTGTGTAAGGCAGCTACTCCATTGATGGTGTGACTACCAACGCAAGCTAAATAAGCCATACGGACGTATCTTTCGCCATTTTCATCAATGAGTGACATCCGTCCAAGACGATCAAAATCATCGGGAAACTTTATGCGGACTTCATTGAGGAATCGGCTATTTATTTCATAGATGATTTCTAAATGCCGAGGTAAGAGTCGGCCAAATAAGAGGATAGACCAGCGCTCTAAGGCTTCTGGTAGTAAGGTATGGTTAGTGTAGGCGAAAGTCTTTGTCGTAATCTCCCAAGCTTTATCCCAGTCTAGTGCGTGTTCGTCTATCAGTAGTCGCATTAACTCAGCCACTGCGATCGCTGGATGGGTATCATTTAACTGAATTGCAAATTTCTCAGGAAAGTGCTCAATAGGCAGATTTTGTCGAAAGAGAATGCGGATCATATCCTGCAAGGAGCAGGAAACAAAAAAGAACTGTTGTTCTAGACGTAGTTGTTTACCTTCGTAAGATTCATCATTGGGATAGAGAACTTTTGTCAAGTTTTCTGAATTACTCTTCTCCTGGACTGCCCCAAAGTAATCCCCAGTGTTGAACGCTCTAAAGTCAAAAGATTCAGTTGCTTCAGACTTCCATAGGCGGAGGGTGTTAGCAGTATTCGTTTTATAACCTAGTATAGATGTATCATATGGAATACCTTGAACCACCTTAAATGGTATCCAGCGAACTCGATAGCGACCCTCGTCGTTGGTATAAGTTTCAATATGTCCACCAAATTTGATTTCTAAGGACCATTCTGGACGTGCTACTTCCCAAGGGTTGCCGTAACGTAGCCACTTATCAGTTTTTTCGACTTGCCAGCCATCGCGGATCTCCTGGTCGAAAATACCGAATTCATAGCGGATGCCATAGCCTAAAGCAGGAATCTCCAAGGTGGCTAAAGAATCGATATAGCAAGCAGCTAGCCTACCTAAGCCGCCATTACCTAGTCCTGGTTCTTCTTCTTGTTGGAGTAAGTCATCTAGGTTGAGTCCCAACTCTTCAACAGCCTGTTTTACTAGGTCATAGATACCCAGATTGATCAGGTTATTGCCCAAGTGAGGACCCATTAGGAACTCTGCAGAAAGATAAGCAACAGTGCGTGAGCCTTTTTCCATGTAGGTTTCTGCAGTGTTGAGCCAACGCTGAAACAGGCGGTCGCGCACTGTGTAAGCTAACGCTTGATAATAGTCGTTTTGAGTGGCAATCTTAGGAAACTTGGCTTGAGTATAGTACAGATTGTCTAGAAAAGCCTGTTTAAGGGTTCCAACACTTAATCCGGTGCGGTCGTCTTCTGTTTGAGGGTTTCCTGCTTTTGGATTGGATGCAATTGTCATGTTAACCTCGTTTTTTCTCATTTTTTACTAAACATTGGACAGGGAAACGCTCAAATTAGCTGGGTGAGAGCGATCTCCTTCCAGGGTAACCCCTCTGTTATTGGCTGCTAAATGACGCACAATCTTGTAGACGGTTTCTATTTGCTCACTTGCTTGGGCTTTTTGAGCTAAATCAGTCAAGGTCAGAGGTTGCGCTGCTTTTTGGAGGCTTTCCAGGACTTTTCGCTGCAACTCTAGTACTGATGCTGCTGCTTTTTTACCTGCTTCTACGCCTGGCTGGTGGTAGGCGTTGATGTTCACTAAAGAGGCATACAGACCGACTGCTCGTTCGTAGAGGGCAATCAGGGCACCTACTGTACGAGGATTTACTTGAGTAATTGTTACTGTAATAGAGTCGCGCTGATTTTCGTAGAGTGCTTCTCTGGTGCCCAGTAATAGACCAGAGAGAAAGTCTCCTGATGTTGCCATTGGTTCAACTTCAATCGACTCGCCTAGCCTATCTTCGAGAACTTCAATAAAGGTAGCAAAGAAATTAGGTATACCCTCTCTCAGCTGTTGAACATATGCGTGCTGGTCGGTTGAACCCTTATTCCCGTAGACGGCAATACCTTGGTGGACGATATGGCCATCAAGGTCTTTTTCCTTACCTAAAGACTCCATAACTAACTGTTGCAAGTAGCGGGAGAATAGGAGCAGGCTGTCTTTATAGGGCAAGACAACCATGTCTTTCTTACCTTTGCCCTCACCTGAATAGTACCAAGCAAGAGTTAATAGAGCAGCCGGGTTACCTTTGATTTGTGGCAGGCGAGTCGCTATATCCATGGCTTTTGCGCCTGCGAGCATTTCCCTGATCTTAATGCCCAGAAGCGCTGCAGAGAGTAGACCTACAGCAGACATTTCTGAGGTGCGTCCTCCTACCCAGTCAAACATAACGAACTCAGCTAACCAGTCCTCAGCCCGCTCCAATTCGTCCATTTTGCTGCCTGGGACAGTAATGGCTACAGCATGAGATGGAAAGTGCAGGCCTTGACGTTCGTAGGCGTGTTTAACTTCCAGCATTCCATTACGCGTTTCTGGTGTAGCGCCTGATTTACTAGTCACAATGACTAATGTACTGCTGAGGCGATTTTCTAGACGGTTGAGAATGCGATCCATCCCAGCGGGATCAGTGTTGTCGATGAAGTGAATAGCTAGGGGTGGGAAGTCGGGGGCTAGTGCATCAGCTACAAACTGTGGTCCAAGAGCAGATCCACCAATACCTACAGAGAGAACGTCTGTAAACTTTGGTGCTTCGTGTGGATGAATAGTGCCATTATGGACTTTTTCGGTAAAGGCTTCTATCTGTTCCAGGTTTGAGAGAATCTCTTTTTTGAGATGAGCTGGTGCAAGATCAGCATCTCGTAACCAATAGTGTCCTACTTGACGTTTTTCATCTGGATTGGCAATTGCGCCAGCTTCTAGATCGGCCATGTCCTTAAAAGCTTGGGTAAATCTTGCTTCTAAGCTTGCTACTAATTTAGAATCAAAACCCATTCTACTGATGTCTAGATACAGATCTAATTCCTGATTGTAGTAAAGCCATTCTTGATAACGTTGCCAGAGTTCGTGGTTATTCATAAGTTTTGCTAGTCTATTGTTTACAAGAATGCTGACTTGCCAGCAAAACGGGCTGACTTGCCTAATTGCCGTTCAATGCGTAAGAGTTGGTTAAATTTGGCGACTCGCTCACTGCGACAAGCCGAACCTGTCTTGATTTGACCTGCGCCTGTTGCCACGGCTAAATCGGCGATTGTTGTATCCTCGCTCTCACCAGAACGATGGGAAATAAAGCACTTATAGCTGTTCTTTTTAGCTAGTTCAATAGTATCTAATGTTTCTGTAACGGTGCCAATCTGGTTTAACTTAATCAAGACTGAATTAGCAATTCCTTTTTCTATACCTTCTGCGAGAATTTTAGGGTTGGTGCAGAATAAGTCATCGCCTACTAGTTCTACAGATGAGCCTAGTTCGTCGGTTAGCGTTTTCCAACCCGACCAGTCATTTTCTCCTAAACCATCTTCTATAGAAACGATAGGATATTGACTTACCCAAGATTTCCAGAGTTCGATCATTTGTTCTGAAGTTTTTGTTTCCTGAGTTGACTTAAAGAATAAATACTTGCCATCGCGCCAAAGTTCGCTTACAGCTGGATCGAGACAGATGGAGATATCTTCGCCTGGTTTATAGCCTGCTGCGACGATTGCTTCTAAGATGACTTCAATAGCTTCTACATTTGACTTGAGATCTGGAGCGAAACCACCTTCATCCCCAACACCTGTACTGTATCCTTTTTTATTGAGGATAGTTTTTAGGGCGTGGAATGTTTCAGACCCCATACGAAGTGCTTCAGCAAAAGAAGGAGCATTATGGGGAGCAATCATATATTCTTGAAAGTCCACTGTATTCTGAGCGTGTGCACCACCGTTGATCACATTCATACAGGGTACTGGCAAAAGGGAGGCATTAGCACCACCGAGATAGCGATAGAGGGGTAGTCCTAAGACATTAGCTGCGGCTCTAGCTACGGCAATTGACACAGCTAAAATGGCATTTGCACCGAGTTTAGCTTTGTTAGTGGTGCCGTCTAGTTCTATCATTAACTGGTCGATGGCTCGTTGTTCTCTAACATCAATGTCAAATAACTCAGGTGCAATCAAAGTATTGACGTTCTCAACTGCTTGAAGAACTCCTTGACCACGATAACGACTCTTGTCACCGTCTCGCATTTCGACAGCCTCTTTCTCTCCTGTAGAAGCCCCGGAAGGTACGATGGCCGAACCTGTGGTTAATTCATCTTCGAGAGTAACAGTAGCCTCAACGGTAGGATTACCGCGTGAATCTAGGACTTCAGCTGCAGTGATTTGTTGAATACGCATTATGCAAACACTCCTTATGTTACAAATATGGTGATATCTTTACTTGAGTCTATTGTGAGGATTTGACCTCATTGGTGAGAGGTTTTCCCTGCTCAAACTCTGTGATATTGGCAATTGTGGTTGTCGAAATATCATTGAGGGCATTCTCTGTAAAGAATGCTTGGTGTGCCGTGATTACTACGTTAGAGAAGGACTGGAGAAGCTGGAAGGTGTCATCTTGAATGATGGATGTTGACAGGTCTTTAAAGAAAAGATCGTCTTCTTCCTCATAAACATCTGTGCCAAAGTAGCCTATTTTTGCTGCTTTGATCCCTTCAATGACTGCTTTTGTGTCTACTAGCTTGCCGCGACTAGTATTTATGAGCATCACTCCCTCTTTCATCTGTGCAATTGTCTCTGCATTAATAATATGTTCTGTTTCGTTTAAGAGGGGACAATGTAGAGAAATGATGTCAGATTGAGATAATAGCTCAGGTAATTGCACATAATGAGCATCCCCAATCTCCTCAAATTTGGCGTTAGGATAGGCATCATAGCCGAGCAGGTGGCAGCCAAACCCTTGCATAATTCCAGCAAAGATCATCCCTATTTTGCCAGTTCCGACAATACCTACAGTGCGACCATGTAAATCGAAGCCCAGTAATCCTTCTAGTGCAAAATTATCATCTCTAACTCTATTATAAGCTCGATATAATTTACGGTTGAGCATCAGAATCAGACCTACTGCGTGTTCAGCGATAGCATAGGGTGAGTAGGCTGTTACTCGTACTATCTTAATACCCAATTGGGCTGCTGTTTTCAAGTCTACGTTATTGAAGCCTGTACAGCGTAGAGCGATCAGTTGTGTACCTTGTTCAGCTAGGATTTTCAAAGTTTCGGTGCCTAGATCGTCATTGACGAAGGCGCAAACTACAGGAAATCCCTTGGCCAGGGTGGCAGTTTTCGGTTCAAGTCTGGTTTTAAAGTAGACTAACTCGTGATTGACATTAATACTGGTATTGCTTGCATCCAAAAATTGACTATCGTAGGATTCTGTACTAAAAACTGCGACTTTCATTTTTGTAGAACCTCGATGTAGTTTATCGTAACGATTCTTTTTTAGAACTTAGGGGAGTCAAAACCCCCCTAAATTCAGTTACTAAAGCTTAAACAGCAGGTTTGTCGTTGGGAATTCCATGGAGAGTCAGAACTTCTTGCAGTTTTGCTTCATCGTCTTTAGAGAGAGAAGTGCGAAGCACTTTACCTCCATAGGGAGCAATTTCCGCTAAAACTTTATCAGGAGTTGCTTTACGCACCAAGACAAATAGGGCAGAAGTCCCATTTTTCAAGGTTTCCCCTAGTTCTCGCATGAAGTTATCGTCTACGCCAATATCCGTTAGTGCGCCTGATAGGGCACCGCTAGCAGCACCCACAGCAACCCCTAAAAGGGGGTTAAAGAAGAGAACGCCGACTAGTAGACCCCAAAAGCTACCACTGACCGCACCTGCAGTAGTTAGGTCTACAGCCTGTTTGAGTTTAATTTTGCCGTTTTTATCCTTAACCACGACTGCTGCATCATCAAGTTCAATGAGATGTTCGACTTGCAGTTTTGCTAGGGTCAGACGTACTTCTTCAGCTTTAAATTCATCGTCGTAGGCGATGGCGATTAAATCACTCATGTTGTCAATCCTTTGATAAGTTTTTTGAGATTATAAGACAGAAGAGAAAACTTTTCTTAGTGTCTGTCTCTTATATTACTTAATAAGGCCATTTCCAGTGAGTGAGTTCCGGCTGATCTATACCGTGTTCATAGGCATAGTTACGCGCTTCAATTTGCAGGTCGCGGAATTTTCCTATTGCATGAGCACCTGCCACGTGATACTTAGGTAAGCGGTGTAGTGCGTCAATGGCTAAACTAAAGCGGTCAATTTCGTTATTGATCGCTAGTTCCATTGGGGTGTTGATATTTCCTTTTTCCTTGTAACCGCGCACGTGCATATTGTCATGGTTGTTGCGGCTGTAAGCTAGTCTGTGAATTAGCCAAGGGTAACCGTGGAAGTTGAAAATGATTGGCTTATCTAGGGTAAAGAGACTGTCAAAGTCTTTGTCTGATAATCCGTGTGGGTGTTCGGTCTCTGGTTGTAACTTGAACAAGTCAACTACGTTAATAAAGCGGATTTTCATCTCTGGGAATTCTTCCCGCAGTAGTACTGATGCGGCTAAAGCTTCCTGAGTTGGGATATCTCCAGCACAGGCCATGACTAAATCTGGCTCGCTACCTTGGTCGTTACTTGCCCAGTCCCAAATGCTTATTCCTTTAGTACAGTGTTTGATGGCTGCATCCATATCCATGTACTGTAAATGAAGTTGCTTATCAGAAACAATCACGTTGACATAGTTTTTACTTTTCAAGCAATGATTAGCAACAGAGAGGAGAGAGTTAACATCTGGTGGTAGATATATACGAGTTACATCAGCACTCTTATTAACTACGACATCTAGGAAACCAGGGTCTTGGTGTGTGAAACCGTTGTGATCCTGCCTCCATACTGTTGAGGTAATCAGTAGGTTTAAAGAGGAGATGTCATCGCGCCATGATATCTGATTACAAATATCTAGCCATTTAGCGTGCTGGTTGAACATGGAGTCGATGACATGGACAAAGGCTTCGTAAGTAGATAGGAAACCATGTCTTCCGGTGAGTAGATAGCCCTCTAACATCCCTTCTAGGGTATGTTCGCTCAGCATTTCGATCACCCGTCCATCTGTTGCTAGTTCACCGCCGTCTGCGTCTTCTGGGAAGTATTCTTCAATCCAGAATTTTTTACTAACTTCGTAGATGTCCTGCAGTTTATTGGAGGTATTTTCATCTGGACCAAATACCCGAAAGTTAGTCATGTTATCGCGCATGATATCCCGTAGGAACTTTCCTAGAGGGCGGGTATTTTCTGCTTCAATTTGACCTGGTTTAGGAATGTCAATGCCATACTCGCGGAAATCAGGCATTTTCAGTGCTTTGCGTACTAAGCCACCATTGGTACGGGGATCAGAACCCATACGGCGGTGACCAGTAGGCGCTAACTCCTGTAACTCAGGAATCAATGTACCGTTCTCATCGAATAGTTCTTCTGGCTTGTAGCTTTGCATCCATTTTTCCAAAAGCTGAAGGTTGGCGGGATTTTTTGCTACATCAGCCATGGGGACTTGGTGCGCTCTCCAGAAGCCTTCTACTTTATGTCCATTGACTTCTGCAGGACAGGTCCATCCTTTGGGAGTTCTTAGAACAATCATTGGCCAACGAGGTGTTTTAACGACCCCTGTTGTGCGGGCTTCTTGCTGAATCTTCTGAATTTCTTCAATACAGTGATCCAAGGTCGCTGCCATTGCTTGGTGCATGGTTTGGGGATCTGATCCTTCTACAAAGTAGGGAGTATATCCATAACCTTTGAAGAGGTTTTCTACATTTTCATGGCTGGTGCGAGCTAAGATGGTAGGGTTGTTAATCTTATAGCCATTGAGATGCAAAATAGGTAATACTGCACCATCTCTAATGGGATTTAGGAATTTGTTTATATGCCAGGATGTTGCTAGAGGTCCTGTTTCTGACTCGCCATCTCCCACGACTGCGGCCACTATTAAATCAGGATTATCAAAAGCTGCTCCACAAGCATGAGAAAGTACATAACCTAGCTCACCACCTTCATGGATTGAGCCTGGGGTTTCAGGGGTACAGTGACTACCAATTCCACCGGGGAAAGAAAACTGTTTAAAGAATCTTTTTAAGCCTTCTTCATCTTCAGTTTTGTCAGTATAAATCTCTGTGTATGTTCCTTCTAAATAAACAGGTCCAATAACTCCTGGTGCACCATGTCCAGGTCCTGCTAAGAAAATTACGCTCTGGTCGTACTTTTTAATGATTCTGTTTAGGTGAACGTAGCTAAATGCTAATCCAGGACTCGCTCCCCAATGTCCTAAAAGGCGCTTTTTGATATGTTCTGGTTTGAGTGGTTCTTTAAGTAGGGGATTGTCCAGCAAGTAGATCATGCCGACACCTAAGTAGTTACAAGCGTCCCAATAGGCATGAGTCTTTCTTAGTTCTTCTGCACTTAAGGGTGCCCCTTTGACGGTAGACCTGGCCTCTCCGTATGCACTAAGAGAATTATCTAATGTTGGTTTATCTGCTGCTGCTACCATCTAATTACTTTCTCCTGAGATATTTGTGAAAGTTTGCTATTATCCTAACCTTAAAGTCTACATATTTATCTTTAAGTTTTTCAATTTAAGAATTTCTTAAGTAATTTTTGCCTCAGAATGTATAGGTTGATGCTGATTTTTAGAAAATCAGAGCTAAACGATATTAAATTTGTCAATAATATTGCTAATTTTGCCACTCTATAAGGTTTTGCCATAATCTCTATATCTTTTCAAGTTAAATTAAATAGCAAATTTTTTAACCTTAACTTAACCTTAACTTAACCCCTAATTAAATATAAAATGCTAAAATTAGCTTAGTATCTTGTATGTACTAAACTGATTTTAGACTATGTGATTTATTTGACCATATTAAGAGATATTTTCTACCTGGGCGACTGTAATCAAAGTCTTCAGAACAGAATCTGGGTTTAAACTAATAGAATCAATCCCCTCTTCTACTAAAAACCGAGCAAATTCGGGATAGTCACTAGGTGCTTGACCACAGATACCTACTTTACGTCCTTGTTGGTGTACTTTGTGAATGAATTGGCGAATCATAGATTTTACTGCTTCGTTGCGTTCGTCAAATAAATGGGCGACTAAGGCTGAGTCACGGTCTAGACCTAATGTTAATTGTGTTAGGTCGTTTGAACCGATAGAAAAGCCATCAAAGATTTGACAGAACTCCTCAGCAAGAATGACATTACTAGGTATCTCACACATCATGTAGACTTGTAGCCCGTTTTCACCTCTATTTAGTCCATGTAGCGACATTTGAGAGATTACTCTTTCTCCTTCAGAAGGGGTACGACAGAAAGGAATCATCGGGATAACATTAGTCAGTCCCATTTGATCCCGAACCCTTTTGATAGCTTGACATTCTAGGCCATAAGCTTCTCGATATTTAGGGTCATAGTAACGCGAAGCACCACGCCAACCCAGCATCGGGTTTTCTTCGAGCGGTTCAAAATCAGAGCCACCCAATAAGTTAGCATATTCATTACTCTTAAAGTCAGACATCCGCACGATCACAGGTTTAGGGTAGAAGGCTGCAGCAATCATTGCCACTCCACTAGCTAGCCTATCTACAAAGAAATCAGTAGGATCG
Organism: Chroococcales cyanobacterium PMM_0086; assembly: GCA_949127655.1. GTDB lineage: Bacteria > Cyanobacteriota > Cyanobacteriia > Cyanobacteriales > Microcystaceae > CAISPN01. The sequence continues at coordinate 10,371 of CASBQB010000252.1, forward strand.
GAATATAGGGCAGTCATGGTATTTATTTTAGCCTTGACTAGTGGATCGCTGATTCTATCTTGGTGTAATAAAGCTAGAGGATGTACCCCAACATGATTATTAATGATGAATTCTAAACGGGCTAACCCCACTCCATCGCAGGGAATAGCTGCTAGAGAGAATATTTCTTGTGGGTTCCCTACATTCATCAAAATCTTGGTACGTGTTTGAGGTAGGTTTTCTAATTGGGTTTCTTCTAATTCATAAGGTACTAAACCTTGATAAATATAGCCCTGTTCTCCTTCAGCAGAAGAGACTGTTACTTCTTGACCTGGTTTGATAATTTCTGTGGCATTTCCACAACCAACCACTGCAGGAATACCTAACTCTCGTGCAATGATTGCTGCATGACAGGTACGTCCACCTTGATCTGTGACAATAGCACTGGCTTTTTTCATTATTGGTTCCCAGTCTGGATCAGTCTGTTTAGTAACTAGTACTGATCCTGCTTGGAAAATACCTAGTTGTTGAACATCTAGAATTATATGGGCTTTACCTTGTCCGATCATTTCTCCTACTGCCCTTCCTGTCAGTATGACCTCTCCTGTTCCTTTGAGTTTGTATGTAGAGAGGACTTGTTCGGATTTACGTGACTGGACGGTTTCTGGACGGGCTTGGACTATGTATAATTCTCCTGTCAGTCCATCTTTGGCCCATTCTATATCCATCGGTGTGTCACATTCCCGCACTTTGGAGTAGTGAGTTTCAATGATACAGGCCCAACGGGCTAGAGTGAGAATTTCTTGCTCGCTGAGGGTGTAATGTTCTCGTTCTAATTGAGATACAGAGACGTTTTTGGTCTTTTTCCCACCCCCTTCTCCATAGATCATTTTTATTTCTTTACTCCCTAGCCGTTTTTCTAGAATAGGAGTGTAACCAGCAAGTAAGGTTGGTTTAAAGACCAAGTATTCATCTGGGTTTACGGAACCTTGCACTATGGTTTCCCCTAACCCATAAGCTGCAGTGATTAATACAGCATTTCTAAAGCCTGTTTCTGGATCTATGGAGAACATTACTCCAGATGAGGCTAAATCAGACCGCACCATTTTTTGCACCCCAATAGAGAGGGCTACTTCAAAATGATCAAAACCTCTTGATGTGCGGTAAGAGATGGCCCTATCTGTAAAAAGCGAGGCAAAACAGTGATGACAAGCATTTAAGACTGCTTTTACTCCATGTATATTTAAATAACTCTCTTGTTGTCCGGCAAAACTGGCATCTGGTAAGTCTTCTGCTGTAGCGGAGGAGCGCACGGCCACTTCTATTTGACTGGCATATTGTCGATAGTCTTCTTGACAATTAGGGTCTAATTCATTACAGAATTCTGGTGTTGAACCATATCTTTGGCATATTTTTAAATAGGCTGTGGTGATGGCTTCTTCTAACTCTTTTGGAAAGGGTGTATTGATAATTAAGGCTCTTGCTTGTTTCCCGTGTTCCCTTAAGTTATGGATGTCTAGAACATTTAGGGTTGAGAAGAGTTGGCGTAATTTTTGCTCTAGGCCAGAGCCTGTTATAAAATAACGATAAGCAGATGATGTTGTGGCGAATCCTCCTGGAATCTTAATACCTGCAGGAGTTAAATTGTTAATCATTTCCCCTAATGAGGCGTTTTTCCCACCAACTTTTCCGATATCTTCTATTCCTACATCTTCAAACCAGAGAATCAATGCTTCTTCTTTTGCGGTTATCTTAGATTTTTCTGTGCTATCAATCTGAACCATGAGCAAAAGCCCTCTTTTAAAACTTTAGACAGTTCTAGGCTCTCTAATTTTGCTCTGAATATTTATTAGAGAGTCTTTTTCTATACCTCTATTTTAATGTAGAAAAACAATATTTCTGCTCAATAGCCCTCTCAAGTAGATGATGCAGAGTAGTTTTATCATCTACTTGATATACTAAAGAGGTTCTACATATCATTAAATTTAAAGGGATAGTAATATGTCACAGATGGTAGAGTTTGATTTGGCCAAAATACTAGAAGACATCAGACAAGATATCAAAGAAACCAACCGTAAGATAGATAAGCTTACGGAAATTACTCAAAAGGATCTCACTGATATCAAGGTCAATCAGGCCAAGTTACAAGGAAAAATAGAAATATTACAAGTAATCATTGGTACCTTAGTACTTTTAGTTGTTACTGTTATCCTGAAAGTTTTTGAGTTGTTCCCTAGAGCTTGACATACTGCCCAGTTCCCTTCGTCTCAAGATGATTCTAGTCTTTTCTTCCACTCTTCGTCTATTTTGTCTGACTGTTCAATTGATTGTTCTAAAAGCCCTTTTTCTGTAGAATAGGTAATATCTTCTGCTTTAATTACTTTCTGTTGAGCAAATTGACGGGCATAATTCAGTTTATTTTGTAAATTATTGATGTTTTCTTGTAACCAGTTGGCTTTTTCTCGACGTTGCAGATTTCTGGTCTCAAGCTTTTGATTACGCCATTTAATCCAGAAATAACGTACTGCGGGAATAGCCATAAAGGCAACTGCATAGAATATTAAACCAGTATAGATAGAAGAAACAAAGCCAACTAGTCCGCCCAAGTTGACTGCAGCACCGCCTTTAAGAAAAGAACCGAGTACAACTACTAGGGCTATGTTGAGAGATCCTAAACCTATTGCACCCCAAAGTTGCCCAGAAGTTGCTTGAGTAAATTCCCAAGGACGTTCTTGTAAGTAAGTACTGACAAACTCTTCGCTCTGATTTTTAGCTGTAACTTGTAAGTCGGGAAAATAATAAATAATTTCGCCTGTTGGTGAGACTTCTGGATAACCATTAAATTTAGTTAAAACAGGAAGAATATAGTCGTCATTTTCTAGGTTTTTTACATTATCTAAATAAGGTGCTACTTGTTCAGAAATAATTGAACCTTGATTGTTCCTAACAACTGTGCCAATAGTGTTCCATCTTCTCTGTTCTAAGTCAGCGTTGGGATCTCCATCGCCAAAGAGAAAAGAAAAGACAGATTCTAGAAAATTCATTTTTCTTTTTGGGAGATGTTCTGATTCCTCTTGATATGAAGAGTACCTTCTAGACTCATAGTTAGGGCTAAATAGCCAAAAACTGCTAAAGGGATTACCCCAGAAGAAAAAACCACCCCCTCCATCAGAAGAACGACCGCCTCCACTTGAGGAACTATCGTTATCATCTCGATTAGAATTATAAGTAACTAGAATTAAAATAATAGCAACGGCCATTAACAGAATGGAGAGAATCAAGATAATCCCAAAGGATATTCTAATTAAATAGAAGACCACCTTCCAAATAGACTTAAACCATTCTTTTACTTTTAGTTGCCAATATCGGCTAGTTAAAATAGAACGAAAGTTAGGGGAAAATTTATAGAGGATATCTCCAGTTTCCGAGACTAGTAGATTTCCTTGAGTTTCGCTAGCTAGTGCTAATAAACCCTTTTGAGCTTGGTTAATTTCCAATCCACTACTTGCAGCTATATCCCCGACTGTCACGCTATATCCTAGCTGTTCGATAGAGGTCATTAGTGCCGGATCAAAGTTCATATATTTTTTGCTCGATCATCATTACTTATCTTTATTCTATTTTAATAGACTTCCTGAACAAGTCGAGAAGGCTTAACCTTTTAAAGAAGTCGGTAAAACCGAACCTAGCCAAACAGAACGCCTGTCCTTTTGATAAAAGAACAGGCTAATAAAAGTGATCTTTTATTCTTTTATAGAGAGGAACCTAGACCAGCGTAAGCTCCATAGAAGAAGAGACCAACAACCGAAATAACGCCTAGACCAGCTATTGTCGCTACTACCCACAGGGGGATGCGTCCATCTGCAAACATTTTTTATCTCCCTATTGCTTTTAAACTAGATTTGTGTAAACTACTGTCTTAGTTGAAGAAATAACTAGAGAAGAGGATACCGAGGACAGCCACCAGCAATAAACCTAAATACAGAGAAGTCCGATTTAATTCTACTGCCTGCCGATTAGGGTTAGAGTTTCTTTCCATGATATGATTGTTCTCCTAACGTTGGATAAATTGCATGGCTGCGATTGCGCCAATAAAGAATACGGTTGGTACAGCCAAGGCGTGAATAGACAACCATCTGACTGTAAAAATAGGATAAGAAACGGGTTGATTTGGATTACCAGAAGCCATGATGATTAACCTTAGTTAAATGAAAAAACTACTTGTTAAATTCTTTTATTTGATCAACAGCCTTAAAGCGGTCGCTGACAACGGGGATTTCCTGACGATCTTGGGTAAAATATTCATCAGGACGGGGAGTTCCGAAGGCATCATAAGCCAGTCCAGTGCTGATAAAAAGCCATCCTGCTATGAATAGCATGGGGATAGTTACGCTGTGAATTACCCAGTAACGAATACTGGTGATAATATCGCTAAAGGGGCGCTCTCCGGTAGTACCTGACATTGAGTGTTCTCCTCCTGAAGGATTAAAATATTTTTCGGCTTTACTTATCTATTATCATACGAAAGAATGCCCACCCAATTACAACTCAATCAGGTGATTTCTTTTTTGGGTGCTTCTGGTTGTGGTTCATACTTTAGTAGAATACCATTCTGTCCTAGAACGAAGCCTTTTTCGGGTGAAAAGAAGACTATTTTATAGAAGTTAGAAGCAATATCTTCTACCTCGCGGTCTTTTGTCCAGCTTTGTCCTTGGTCGTAACTTACAAGTAAGTTAGCACTACCTCCAGCCACCCAAATTTCTTCTGGGGTTCGATAAGCTAGATCTAGTAATCCCCAACTAGTTGAGAATTCAGGGTATTTAACATCGTTCCATTCATCTGCAGCATCGGCTGAACTGAATTGAATCTGACCACCACGGGCTAATAACCAGAGTTTGCCATCTTTAGTATAACCCATTGTCTGTAAGCGACGGGAAGAAGTACGATTATGTGGAGACCATTCAGTATCACCTGGTTCCCAAGTTGAGTAAAAATTACCTCTTGCTGAAACTGCTATGTAACCACCCTCAGCAGAGCGAGTAATTGTTCTAGCGACCCCTACCGAGCCTTCTACAAGTGCTTTCCAGTTACTACCACCATTAGTTGTTTTATAGATAGCGCCTAGGTCTGTGACCATTTCAGCCGTCTTTTGTCCTAATGCTTTTATTGCATAGGGTGCACCTGGTAGTTTTTCACTTAAGGGAATGCGGGACCAGTTTTTACCCCCATCCTCTGTATGTAAAAGCATAGCTGGTTTACCTGTTGCCCAGCCTTCATTGCCAAAAAAGCTAACCGAGGTAAAGCTGACTTTTTCTTCCCCAAATTCTAGATCTCTTTTCAACCAGGTCTCTCCACCGTCTTTGGTTTCAAAGAGGGTTTCTCTTGTTCCCACTAACCAACCATGTTCGGGGTCACTTGTAAAGTCTAGGTCAGCAAAGACTGAGTCTGTTTCTAAAGTAATCGGTTTCCAAGGACTATTGCTAACTGAGGGAATATTAGTACAACTAAGACAAAGTGACGAAATGACTACTAATATTAAGATTTGTTTGAGTTTTTTCAGAAATAAGTCCATAAAGACACAGAGAAAGTCTAATCAGTAAGACTGGATTATATATTGTACATTGTTAATTTTAAAGCCTGATGTGTGTTTAGATGAAGAAATCAGAGGAATTCTCACCTTGGGTTCTTAGGATAAGTTGAGGGAAAATGTGCTTACTTTGCTTGACTCAAAAATAGAGCAGCTAAAAGAATCAACCCTAGTAAGATTAGGGGAACTATAAAACTCACTGGATCATATTCTATCACTGGGCTTTACCTATGCTAATTTCTGAAATCGTAATTTGGTTAAAAGAACGTAGCGCTCTTAATATTTTAGATGAAATAACTCTTTATGCTATAGCGTCAGAACTAGAAGAATGTTCTTTTTCACCTCAACAAACCATAGTAGTAGAAAATACCGCTCCAGATGGCTTATATATCCTTCTAGAGGGACGTTTAGAGAATCGAGAAGGTTCCCCCCGTCCTGTTAGTTTACTGCCGGGTGTGGTGCTCAATTTGCAAGAGTTGCTGTTAGATGAAACAGTAGAATCAACTATTCTCAGTCTCAACGTTGTTCGACTTTGGTATATGAGCGCCGAGAAATTTAAACAGGTTGTCCAAACTCATCCAAATATTACGCAGACTTTCTCTCAAAAATTAGCTAAAGAAGTAGAAGAACTAGAATTTCAACTGACTTTTGAACAAGAAAGACAGGCTATTTTACGCCCTTACTTAGTCACTAAAGCCAAACGCGGTATCGTAGGTAAAACCAATTATGCAGTCAGACTACGGGCACAAATTCAAACCGCTTCCCAAAATAAAGAGCCTGTAGTTATTTTTGGTGAACCTGGGTTAGAAAAAGACAATATAGCCGCCTTAATTCATTTTGGTTCAGCTAGTCGCCATGAACCGATTATTAAGGTTGACTGCTCTATTTTACCAACTAGTGGGGCTGAATTATTGGGGCGTGCAGGTGGTAAACCTGGTTTAATTGAGGCAGTCAAGCAAGGAACGATCATCTTTAATAATGTTGAAGAGTTACCGAAAGATCTTCTGCCTATCTTAGTTGATTTATTAGGGAAAGGAACCTACTTTTCAATCAGTAATTTAACAGAAGCACATCCTCAAGAAAAAAAGGTTTCTCAAGCTCGTATCATCATGATCTCAGAGAAGAGTATACCTCAAATAGATGAGTTAGTTACAAACATTATTAAAGTACCTCCTTTACGCTTAAGAAAAGCAGATATTAATTATCAGGTGAACTACTACCTGAATATTATCTGTAGTCGTAAAGGCCTGAATAAATTACAGATGGCACCTGAAGCACTCCGTAGACTGCAAGCTTATGATTTTCCTAACAACTTAAGAGAGTTAGAAAACCTCATTGAAAGGGCAACTATTCAGCTTTCTGGTGGTTCTATTATTACTGAAGAAATTATTTGGCCTTCTCAGAGTAAAAAGAAACAATTTCGTCTTAATCTTCTCAATGCTTATCCCGCTTTACGTCATTTTTTACACAGTAATTGGTATCCAGATCGCATCAATTATGGCTTCACAGCAATTGTTTTTGCTCTAGTTATTGCTATTTTATTCTTAGGTCCACAAGAACGCTCTAATAATTTTGCCTTAAATATTTTCTGGGCTTGGTGGTGGCCACTATCTTTAATTGCTTTCCCTTTTCTTGGCAGAATATGGTGTTCATTTTGTCCTTTTATGATCTATGGGGAGATTGTCCAAAAAATCTCTCTCTATCTCTACCCTAGAGAACTAAAAAAGTGGCCTAGACAGACAGCAGAAAAATGGGGTGGCTGGTTTCTTTTTGGGCTATTTGCTTTAATTTTACTCTGGGAGGAACTTTGGAATTTACCAGATACGGCTTATCTTTCTGCCTGTTTACTATTATTAATTACAGCAGGTGCCATGATTTTCTCTCTCATTTTTGAGCGTCGTATCTGGTGTCGTTATCTCTGTCCTATTGGGGGGATGAATGGGATGTTTGCTAAACTCTCTATGACAGAATTACGCGCTCAACAAGGTACCTGTTCTGCTGAATGTACTACATATCAATGTTATAAAGGTGGTCCCGCTAAAGGAGAGGGTTTAGAAACTAATGGCTGTCCTCTCTACTCACATCCTGCCCAATTAAATGATAATAGAGATTGTGTACTCTGTATGACCTGTCTAAAGGCCTGTCCGCATCGTTCAGTTGAGTTGAATTTGCGTCCACCTGGTATAGAATTATGGACGACTCATCTCCCGCGTAATGCTGAAGTAGCTCTTTTATTGCTCCTCTTAGATGGAGTCTTTTTACACTATATTCCAGATATTCTATCTTTCCTCCATTTAGACTTAGATTTAAGCTCATTTTTGGTGCATTCTGGAGTATCTATTGCTGTTTTAACTCTGCCAGCTTTATTACCCCTTTTAGCGTCACAATTAAGTCATCTTTTAGGGCAGCAAGGTTCTCTAATTGAGTTAGCTTATGGTTATCTTCCTCTAGTTTTATGTGCTAATTTAGCTCATTATTTACATTGGGGACTAGCTGAAGCGGGTACTATAATACCAGTTACGCTGGCTACCTTTGGACTATCTCTGCAAGGTGCACCTATTTGGGTAGCACATCCTGCGGTCATTGCTTTTTTACAGGGTATTACTCTACTTGGTGGGTTGCTTGCTTCTGTTATTTTGGTGATGAAAATTACACGGCAACCTTGGCGAACTCTTTTACCACAACATATTTGTAGTTTAGTTTTGACGGTGCTTTTTTGGAGATTAATTGTTTAAGGTATCCATATCTGTTAAACGATTGGTCTAACTTAGAACCACAGTCAAATATACAAAAGTTAGCAGGCTCCCTCATGGAGATAGTTCAGTTGGCTTCTTTTTAGATGGCGTTGTTCTTTTAGTAGGCATTGGATTTCTCCTTATCTTGTTTATGCTCACATATTGACAGTTATCGAGCAACTCGCCGCAGGTTGGCTTGCAGGAGATGGAAAGCAATTTGCCGACTGAGGGAGAGACAAGCAAGTTAAAAAGCTGATGCAGCAAGGGTTGCAGCCCTTTTACCATTGAAGATAATTGGGAGCAAGTCACTTTTGTAAGAACAAAATAACTTAGTACTATTTAAAGCTTGTCATTGAGATAAGCACAACGATGCTTGAGAACTTGAGGAACATTACTTTCCTTCCACTGCGCTCCAGATATTTTTAATCGTCGGTCAATTTGTTTAACTGTAGATTCTACCGCACCTGTTGACGTAGCTTGCCCGCCGAAGGCGGTAGTCAGCCCGTAGACGTAGTCCCCGTAGGGTAGAGTACTAATAAAACAAATATATTTCTATTGATAATAATTATAATTAGACCTCTTGCGTAAAAAAAGAAGTAAAATAAGAAAAGAGTTGAAAACTATTTTTATCAGGGCAAACGCATCTAAAATAATTTGACAAAAATCGAGATTTATGTATATAAATAAAGGCAGAAAAAGATTGTAAAACTATTATATATCAATGAAAATAATCATGTTTAAACATCTCTAATGTTCTCAGAGATAATAAAGCTTAAATATTTATTAGTTTATTAGTTTGCCTTAGAGAAAATGATTGATTAACTGGCAGACCTTAAAATTTTTACTAAGTAATCATTTTCCAGAGCAGCTTTGTATTGTTTCATATTTAAACTTCCTTTAAAAGTCTTTTCAAGTAGAGAGTAAATTGAGAGCTAAACGACGTAATAAAGCGAAATTTTCTGGAGCATTATCTCGTGCGTTTACGACTATCATCTTCTCGAAGAGAAGCCGCGCACCACAAGTCTACAGAAAATGTAACGTCTCCCTGGACAATGTAAAGTATTCTCACCCTGAACCAATGGCTACGGATAGCTTTAGCAATTTTTTCGGCATTATTTTCTAAACTACTTATATAATAACGCACAGCTATTGTTGTTTTATTCCATAAACGTCGTTCGCTTATTATCATCGTAATTGCGTTTAATCCTTTCCATGCTGATTGTTTATTAAGAAAAGATAAGCTAGATACAGGTATTGTCCATGCTTGTCTTTTTTCTATTCTATGTTGACGCAGACCCTGCGGGCGGCTACGCCCACAGCCCGTAGGGTTGTCCAAGTTCCACCTCTTCTCGAAGAGAAGACGCGCACCACAAGTCTACATAATAACTATATTCTATCCCTTTAAAATTTTCTTTTTGGGCTAACTCAAACCATTCTTTTACTTCCTTATGAAACTTTTGATGATTAGCTTTAAGTGTGAAAATAAGTAGGTCGGCAGAAAAATTTATCAGTATGTAACGAAAAGTTAAGCTGAAGAATGTCGGTAAAATTTAACTCTTTACTGTACTGTAGTTTACTCTTTCAGCTCTAGCTTGAACACCATCCATTACGGCATAGGCAAGGTCTAGTACCCTACCCTACGGGCTAACTACCGCCTTCGGCGGGCAAGCTACGTTAACGGGCGGCTACGCCCACATCTTTTTTGAGATGTGGCCATTCCAATTCAATGGGATTCATTTCCGTTTTTCTGCTTGCAGTGCAATATTTAGGTAAAAAGAAAATATATAAACCTTGCTGTTCCCACTTTGTCCATAACTGTCTAACCTCAAGACATCGATGTATTGGTCCATTATCTTGTACAATAACCCTAATACGTCCAGACTGGGAAGCTTCAAGAGCTTCTTTTTCCATCACTTTGATGTAAGCGTGGCGTTTAACACCCCCAATAACAAGACCGTCAACAAAACTAATTCCTTTTTTGCAGAAGACCAATAGTACTTAATCTGCGACCACGACGTTTTGTTTGTTCTAAATGTTTTTGTTGACCTTTAAAGTAATAAGTATAACTTGGTTCACTCCAAGGACAAAAGCCAGATACCCTACGGGCTGTTGACCGCCGGACCTTACGGCTGACTAAAGTCAACAGCCCGCTCTCTTCGCAAGCGTCAACATCTAAGTACTTTAAATCTATTTCTCCACCTGAGGCAGCCAATTCTAACATTTCTAGATCTGCCCTTTTGATTTCACGTATTACAGGATCTTGTTTTCCCTTATGGCTTTTTCTTGCTCGTTTCCAAATGAGCCCCTTTTTTTAGTACCCGTCTTAATCGGTCGGGACTTAATTTAAGTAGCGCGTTCTTTTTCGCGCTTTTTGAGACAATTGAAGGCGCTTTATAAGTACGTTGTTCTTTCTGGAGACAATTTTCCAGAAAAACTAGATCTTAAGCGAGCCATTTGGCTTTTTTCCCACGGGAGCGGCAATTCCCAAAGCCCTTCCTCGC
>CASBQB010000253.1 GCA_949127655.1 Chroococcales cyanobacterium PMM_0086
GCTGCTGGTACCCTATCGGGCTGTTGACCCTTTGGGTCAGCCTTTGGTCTAAAGTCAACATCCTTGGGGTCTTGAGGGACTAATTCACCCCTAAAGGCTTTAGTAAGGGCTGCTTGTTCTAGGCTAGTACAGAGTTTAATTGCTTTTTGATATTCTTGGTCTACCTTATCAATTGCTTTGAAGAGTTTTTCTATTCTTTTAACTATTTCTTGTTGTTCGTTGAGAGCGAGAGGAAGTAAAGTTTCAAGATTTTTAAGTATATCAATTGTAATCCCTTTAACTGTTGTTCCTTTACCTAATACTTGTATTTTCTCGCCTAAAGATACCATTAACCATAGTAAATAATTTGTATTAATCATCTTATTGTTAGGAATTAACGCTTTTAAATCTTGATTTATAGCTATATTTGTACCAGAAATACAACAGCGTCCTAATCCCATTCGAGTAGAAATAATTACTGTTCCTTTGGGAATTAAATTTGATGAACTATTTTTTAACCCAATTTCTGTAATAGTATCAATAGTTGATTTTAGTTCATATACTCCATCTTTGATATCTTTTACGCTTGCCCATGCAATATCACCATTCCAAAATTCAGATTTAGATTTAGATGGAGTACCACCCCCAATAATTTTATTTAAGATATCTCCAATCTTGTAGGTTTTCCAATCATTGATACTACATTGATTCTCCTCCCTCCATTCCTTTGTTAAATCTCCCCTAAAAGCCTCACTCAACACAGCTTGTTTATAGCGTTTAATGAGTTTAGGAATTGGCTCTAATTCTTCACGGACGCAACGACTACGGGTAAAGAGTTTATCTAGTTTGGCAACTATTCGGTGTTGTTCGTTGAGGGGTGGGAGAGGGAGTTTTGCACTAGCAAGCTTTTTAAGATATATTCCCTTTTGTGCCGTGCCTTTAGCATTGTCAATCAACCATTGCTGAAACTCAGGTGTATCAAATACATATTTTAGATATTGCGGCTCAATTCCATTGAGAGGTCGTATAACAGCAACGCTTCTTTGTAGGGTAAACTTCTGAGTACATATTGGAACAATTGCAGATCGCCCAATCGTACCAACAATGGTCAATAAAACATCACCAGGTCTAATATTTGTGCGCTTATCTTCTCTCTCGAAGTCCTCCTGTTCAATCAGTCTAAATTCATCAAAAAAAATCTTTCCGTTTGATATGTTTCTAGCACTTAGCATCGGCAATCCATCTGATTGTTTTGATGGTGGATTGTGAGAACCATCGACTAATTTAGACACAAGCTGAGAAAGAGAACAAGAGATCCACCCCCTCGGTAACTCACTCACGCTATTTCCTCCAACTCCTCACCATACCCCTCAATCCCTACTAAAACAGCTTGTAAATGTGCAGCCATTTTGGTCATCTCATTTTCTTTCCTCATTACTAGTATCTCATCAACAAGCTCAATACTGCAGATGATATTATAATAGAATGTCTGCTATGAATAATCAAGTTAGTATAATTATATTGACAGGTGAGGAAAGTTTTCGGATGGGAGAAGATAAAGCCCTACTCAAGATCAAAGGTGTGTCAATATTAGAGAAAATCTGTCTTTTAGCTAAAGAAGTTACTTCTAATATCTATATAATCACCTTTAATTAAAACAAATCAGGGTAAGTCACATTATGCAAGCATCAGAAGTCAAACTGCAACACATTATTGAAGGGACAAAGCAATATATTGTTCCTCTTTTTCAGCGTGCTTATAGTTGGAGTAAACAGGAGTGGGAGATCCTTTGGGAAGACATTCTAGACCTCTGTGAAAAGGAGAACCCTACACCTCATTTTATGGGTTCTATTGTGACTATGCAGACCACCTCAGTCCCAGAAAGCGTCAATAAATACCTATTAATTGATGGACAACAACGTTTAACCACAGTCTTTATTCTACTTGCGGCTTTGCGAGATAAAGCTAAAAATTCTGGAGATGGAGAACTCGCTAAAGAAATTAACGATACTTTCTTAGTTAATCCCTTCAAAAAAGACACAGATTATTATAAATTACAGCCAACACAAGTAGATCGTCAAGCTTTCTATTGTATTATTAAAGATGAGTTGACTAATGATAAAAATAGTATTTTAGAGTGCTTTAATTTCTTTAAAAAGAAACTTGAACAAAATGAATTACCACTTTCTCAAATTAATCAAATAATATGTAGCAATCTTTCATTAGTCAGTATAGTACTCAATAACAATGAAGATCCTTATTTAGTTTTTGAAAGTCTCAACGCTAAAGGAAGAAGTCTAACTCAAGCCGACTTGATTCGTAACTATTTCTTTATGAGAATTAATACGGATAATCAACAATCTGTACATGGACAATATTGGCAGCCTATGGAAGTTCTTTTAGAAGATAACTTGACAGAATTTATTCGTCATTATTTAGCTAAAAGTGGTGCTGATATCAGAAAAGATGAAGTTTATTTTCAGATAAAAAATAGTCTAAAAAACGGTAATGTTATTGCTTATCTGCAAGATTTATCTATTTTTGCTCAATATTATGCTAAACTCCTAGATCCTAAAAGAGAAGCAAATTTATCTATACGCAAATATTTAGATAATATCAATCTCTTGAAGGTTCAAACAGTCTATCCCTTTCTTTTAAATTGTTATGATGATTGGCAAGAGAAGAGAATAACACAAGAAAACTTTATTTCTATTTTACAAGTTATAGAGAATTTCCTGTTACGTCGCTTTATTTGCGATGTTCAAACAAGAGGATTAAATAAAATATTTGCTCTACTTTACTCTCAAATTAGTAAAGATGCTGAATTAGCTTCTAATGGCTTTCTTGAGACATTAAAGCTAAACTTACAGGATCGCGATTATCCAAAAGATACAGAATTTAAAGAGAGATTAATGACAGTCAAGCTGTATGGTGGATTAAAAACAAGTAAAGCTTTATTGATTCTCAAAGCTATCGAAGAATCATTTAAACATAAAGAGCAAATATCTTTTGATAAGCTGAATATTGAGCATATTATGCCGCAAACTTTAAGCGAAGCATGGAAGGAATATTTAGGAGAAGATTGGCAAATAACTCACGAATTACTGCTTGACTCTTTGGGTAATTTAACTCTAACAAATTACAACACTGAGATGTCTAATGCTGAATTTTCGACTAAGCAGACTTACTTAAAAAATAGTCATCTAGAGTTAAATAGATATTTTTATCATCAAAAGTCTTGGCATAAAGAAGATATCGAGGAAAGAGCAGAACATTTAGCAAATTGTGCCCTAAAAATATGGAGTTACTTTGGCGATGAGTCTAGACAATATGCGAGTGGGAATAAATTAAAAGGCAGTACTCCTCAATATCTATTGATCTTTGGTCAAGCGTATCAAGTTAAAAACTGGCGGGATGTTTTAGAGGTTAGCTTAAATACTGTTGCAGAAAAGGAGCCTGATAAATTTAAAGAAATTGTCGCAAAATTTCCGCGTTTTCTAGGATGGCAGAAAGAAGATTTTAGAACTAGTCGACAACTTAAAAACGGCGTATTTTTAAATACAAATTTATCAGCAAAAGATATCCATAAATTCTGTCTAAAAGCAATAGAAACTGCAGAATTATCTAGTGAAGACTGGGAAGTTAAAACGGTATAGAATGTCTGCTATGAATAATCAAATTAGTATAATTATATTAGCAGGTGGAGAAAGTTCTCGGATGGGAGAAGATAAAGCCCTACTCAAGATCAAAGGTGTGTCAATACTAGAGAAAATCTGTCTTTTAGCTAAAGAAGTTACTTCTAATATCTATATAATCACCTTTTGGCCAGAACGTTATCAGTCTATCATTCCAAGTGATTGTCAATTAATCCCTGAAGTAAGACGACCTTTAGAAAAAGGTTCTCATGGCCCCTTGATTGGTTTTGCTCAGGCTTTAAGTTATATTCAAACAGAATGGGTACTTCTATTAGCTTGTGATTTACCTAAACTGACTTCAGGAATTTTACAACAAGGGTGTCAGTCTCTGCCTAATCAACAAATCATGGCATACATACCACGCAATAACAACAGATGGGAACCCCTCTGCGGTTTCTATCATCACTCTTCTTTCTCTTCTTTGAGACACTATATAGAAGCAGGAGGAACGTCTTTCCAAGGTTGGTTAAATTCTCTAACCGTGCAAGAATGGGTAATCAATAACCCTTCTGTGTTGTTTAATTGTAATACTCCAGAAGATTTTCAGAACTGTTCATGTTGACTCTACAATTAACAGAGGATGGTTCCTACACCTTCTACTCCCAAGAGTTTAAACAAGCATTTCACTCCACTTCTGGCGCTAAAGAGGAGGCAGAAAAAAAGTTTGTGCAACCCTGTCTATTAAGAGAAAAAGCAGCGCACTCATCATCTCTGCAAATTTTAGATATTTGTTATGGCTTAGGATATAATACGGCTGCAGCAATAGAGGCCATTTCCCAAAGTAACCCCAACTGTTATCTAGAAATTATCGCCTTAGAATTAGAAGATCTAGTCCCTAAAACAGCTATATCTCATCAATTATTAGATAGTTGGCCTCATCCTATCCCCTCTCTACTAGCTGAATTAGCCCAACAATATCACCTAGAAACCCTTAATTTTAAAGCTCAATTGTTGTTAGGAGATGCTAGATTAACTCTACTACAAGTCTATCAAAGTGGCTTTAGGGCTGATGCTATTTTTTTAGATCCTTTTTCTCCTGCTAAATGCCCCCAACTTTGGACAATTGAGTTTATCACTCAAGTAGCTCAATGTTTGAAACCTACAGGCTATTTAGCGACCTATTCTTGTGCTGCTTCTATTCGCACTGCACTGCAAGAAGCTGGTTTAAAAATAGGTGCAGCACCTAATGTGGGAAGGCGTTCACCTGGTACTATTGCTAGTTTTGCTGCCTGTAATTTACCCCCTCTATCCCTACAAGAATTAGAGCACCTTCAGACTAAAGCAGCTATACCTTATCGAGATCCTTCTTTACGAGATACAGCCCAAACTATTGAGCAAAGAAGACTAAAAGAACAGGAAACAAGTTTTTTAGAACCAAGTAGTCATTGGAAAAAAAGATGGAATCAATTAAAGTGATTTTTGACCTTTCTGAACTTTTAAAATATCTTCAGCGTAGGCGATTTCTTCTTTTGTTCCTTTAATAACAATCAAGAATTTTCCTTGAGAGATAAGATTTTGATATTCTTTAACTTGTCCTTCACTTAACCCTAACCCAATAAAAGATCCAATAATTCCCCCTGTGACTGTGCAAATTCCTCCACTAATAAGAGTGAAAATCATCGCTGATGATAAGGCAATTTGTCCTAGTCCAGGTAAACAGAGAAGCCCTAAACCTAAAAGCACTCCCACAGTACTACCTGCTAAATTACCTAAAAAAAAGCCTTTGGTCAGTCCAGTAGTAGTACCAGTAATTGTTCCAATCTTGTTTTGCTCAATTAGTCTGCCTAGAAAAAGAGAATTTTCTCCTTTAACTTCCAGATCACTAGGGCCAAGCAAGAGAATTTTTACCAGTGGGAACCCTTTTAAGATGAGTCTGTCTAAATCTTGTACTATTAATTGTTGATTGTGATATATACCTACTGCCCGTAAATGTTCATCTAAATTCATTTTAAATTATCCCTATCAGGAACAAAATTTATATTCTGTAGCTTAAGCTACCATTTTAACATAAATTTTTTAATAGAGAAGAGTTCTAGATTGTCCAAAATTGGGTGATCTTGCTTTTCTGTGTTCACGCTTATGCTTTAGGTAATAGGTCAAACACTCTAAGAATGAGAGTTGCTAAACCTACGTTTAAGGTAACAATGAGGGTAATTACCCATTTATAAATTGAGTTGAGTTCCTGAACGTCTTCTCTAACAGTTCTAATTTCTACTTGACCAGATTTAATCTCACCTTCAAGTCTGACTAATCCCAATTTAACAAGATTAACCTCGTCAAGCAATTTCTCAAGCTTGCGGTTAGTCTCTTTAGAGTCAGCTTCATACTTTTCTAAGAACTTGGTCAAGATATCGGTTTCTACAGTCATGTTAAAATTTTCTCAGTTATTGTTTACTTTGAAATTCTCTAGTTTCATGTAGCGGTTTATATATATTATGACTCCTCACCCAACGCTTGAAGAAATTAAAACCCTAGTTGCTCAACTGCCTGTGTCAGAACAGATCGCCCTCTTAGAAGATCTTGAAGACAAGCTAGAAACCCTCAGCCTCATGAAACTAGCCGAAACCGGCTTTTCAGAGTTGGATGATACAGAGGAAGATATCTACAATGTCCAGCCCTAATCTTAATTCAAGTGCCAAATGCCCTCAAAAAATCCCTAAGTATTCCCTGATCTTACTTAATTATTTACGCAAGATAGCTAATCTCTCACTATAATAAAAGTAAACAAGCTAAAATATATAATATTACTTGATCTAATCTAAATAAATTAAGTACATTAACTTGAGAGGTAAAATTTGATAATTCCTGAATCCTCAAATTACTGGTTAAAGAATGCTCACATACCAGCTTGTTTATTAGAAAATGGTGGAGAAAATCTATCTCAAACAAGAGAAGGTCTTTCTCAAGTTGATTTAAAGATTGTTCAGGGAAAGATTCAAAAGATTACGCCTTCTAACGATAACCTAGAAGATATCCCCACTATAGATCTAGAAAAAAAGATAATTTTCCCCTGTTTTGTGGATGTTCATACCCATTTAGATAAAGGACATATTTGGGAGAGATCACCTAACTTAACAGGTACTTTTGAGAATGCTTTGACTGCTGTTACAAATGATAGTCAAATTAAGAGAAAACCTGATGATGTCTATCGTCGTTTTGAATTTGCTCTTAAATGTAGTTATGCTCATGGAACGATGGCTATTCGTACCCATCTAGATTCTTCTGGAGAACAGGGAAAAATTAATTTACAAGTCGCGCAAGAACTTAAAAAAGAATGGTCAGATCGGCTCACTTTACAAGCTGTATGTTTAGTTCCACTGGATTATTATCAAAGACCTGAAGGCCTAGTTTTAGCTGACCGTCTAGCAGAAGCTGGTCAAATTTTAGGCGGTGTTGCTTATATGAGTCCTCATCTAGAAGAAGAATTACAAACTGTCTTTAAAATAGCTAAAGAAAGGGATATGAAATTAGATCTTCATGTAGATGAAAATGGCGACCCAAATTCAAGATGTCTGCAAAAAATTGCTCAAGCTACTCTAGACAATGACTATATAAATAAAGTCATTTGTGGTCATTGCTGTTCCTTAGCTGTGCAGTCTCAAGATGTAGTTAAAAGGACAATTGAACTAGTTAAAGCTGCCCAAATAGGTATAGTTAGTTTACCGATGTGTAATCTCTATTTACAAGATCGTCAAGCGGGGGTAACTCCTTTTTGGCGGGGCATAACTAGAGTACATGAACTTAAAGCTGAAAATATCTCTGTCTGTTTCGCTAGTGATAATTGTCGTGACCCTTTTTATGGCTTTGGTGACCATGATATGTTAGAAGTCTTTAGAGAGTCAGTCAGAATTGCTCACCTGGATACTCCTTATGCAGACTGGTCTAAAAGCTTTACTAGTAATCCTGCTCAATTGATGGGACTCCCCAAGAGTTATGGTAAAATAGCACTAAATAGTTCAGCAAATCTAATTATTTTTAGAGCACGTTATTTTAGTGAACTTTTCTCTCGTCCTCAAGCTGATCGCCTAGTTTTAAGAGAGGGTAAAAGAATAAAGGCAGTAGTACCTGAGTATAGCGAACTAGATGATCTGATTTTTTTAAATTGAGATTTTTGACTAGCAGTAATACTTAAGAGCTTAAGCAGAGATCGGAAAAATAGGTGATAATTTTAAAAAAGCCTGTGAGACAGATATCTGATCTCTTAACTAGATTGTATGCCAGAATCTTTGCTGTATCAAGCGATTCAGGACTTTATTCCTCCAACAAAATTTATAAATACTACTCAAGTAGGTCTTAAAGCAATGCTGACTACTTGGATAGATGTTTTGATTGAGCATAAATTACCTGCGACAATTTGGCTTAAATTACCGTCAAACTTACTTACTGAAGTAGAACCTTATTTAAAAGAGGAATACGCAGAAGAGATTTATTGGTGTCGGGAGTCTCAACAGACTTTTTCCCTCCCGATGGCGCGAAAAAAGGCTATTTACTTTGATTTAAACAATAGTTCAGCTTTAATTAGAGAGTCATTTTTACTAGTAAAATCAGTCAGATTCTCCGGTTTAATGTTTGTTAGTAGAAACAAAACCAATGAATTTCAATTAACCTACAGCTTTGATCTCAAGAATTGTCGGGACTTTCTCAATAGATTAGAAGACGCTATAACGATTGATGACCAGACTTCCCTAGAAGTGTTAACTAAGTCGTCTTCAAGAGTGAAAAATTGGCAGACAACCGATACAAATCTTCTGACTAGCTTACTACTTAAACAGGCCACCGCTTTTCAAGAGATGGGGACTGACAACGCATCAAGTAGGTTAAGAGAGAATAATCTTGAACAGATGCAACAGTCCCTAAAAGTACAAGAGAATTTTTTGCGTCAGTTGACTGAAGAAATGCGGTTACCCTTGACCAACATGAAAACTGCACTCACTTTACTAGAGTCACCTTCAATAAAAATACAACAGCGTCAACGCTATGTAGAACTTCTTGAAGAACAGTGGAAGCGCCAATATGCTCTCTGGTCTGCCTTGCTAGAATGGGTACAAATAGAGGAAGTTTTCTCTATTCCAGGATCTGCCCTTATTAATTGTGAATTAGAGTTAGTTCTTTTTAACCTAGTTAGTCTTTATCAGTCAATCGCCCAGGAAAAAGAGATCACCCTAACCTATAATCTTCCTGTTGGCTTACCTAAAATTCAATGTCCAGAATTCTGCCTGCAGCGTATTTTGACTCATATTCTAGACAACAGTCTTAAGTTTACTCGAGCTCGCGGAAAGGTCTCTATTTTTTGCTCACTAGTCTCTGACTCTTTAGAATTAACTATCAAAGATACGGGAATTGGCATCAGAAATAATGAATTAAGTAAAATCTTTGACAGTTTTTACCAAGGACATAATGCTACAAAAGATCCTATAGCTGCAGGACTTGGATTAACTCTTGTTAAGCTGATGCTCCAACATTGTCAGGGTTCTATAAGGGTTAAGAGTCAACCCAATGAAGGCTCTAGCTTTAAGGTTATTCTACCGATCAGTGTTCATTGAAATTTTATCTTAATAGTTTTCTTGAGCTTGTCAAAGCAACCATCGATCTATTATGATGAAAGTGAGAGTACGTCTAGAAAAGATTTTGTTTCCGGCCAAACGTTAATTTGTACAGAATTACGTATGATTCAAGCCTTAATCTCGAACCAGAGCAAAACAACCTTAAAAACTTATAAACCAGACGGATTTAATCGTCTAAACTAACGGTATGATACCGAATACAGACTGTCTCAGTGCAGTAGATCTAGTAAAGATTACAGATGCCCAAGACTTTGCCAATTTAATGCCTAGACCTGGCTGGAAGTAGGAGTAGGTCAAGGGATAGATTAAATTTAGCATTGAAGAAATAATTGATTGACTTGATTGCAGGTCAACTTTGAGGCTTTCCAATTTTTAAAGGAAACCCTAATTATCTGTTTTTAAAGATACATCAAGCAAACAGGATAGCCAAAAACATTTACTAGTTTTTTATGAAGATTAATGAAGATTGTAGCGTTAAGAAAACATTACAGAAGTACAAGCAAGGTGAACGTAACTTTCAAGATCTCAACTTGACGGGCGCATATTTGAAAAAGGTCAGTCTAAATAGAGCCAACTTCCAACGTGCTAAATTAGCAGAAAGTGAACTTGAACAAAGTGAACTTTTAAGCTGTAACTTTAGTGAAGCAGACTTAAACCATGCCAACCTATTGGGTGCAGTGCTCATTGAAAGTGTCTTTAGTGGAGCCAATTTGACAGGTTCTATCTTAGTAGAGGCAGATCTGAGCGGGGCAATACTTTCACACGCATCCCTAAGAGAAGCAGATTTGACAAAAGCAACGTTGATTAACAGTAGTATGGTACAGGCTCAACTTTTTAGAGCAACCTTAAAAAAAGCTAACCTGACTGGTGCTACTCTTTCAGGAGCGATGTTAAGCCAAGCTAATCTCAGTGGAGCAGTTTTAACCAGGGCTATTCTCACCGATGCCAATTTAAGTAGAGCAATTCTCAAAAAAGCTAAATTGATTCGAGCTTATCTACATAAAGCTAACCTAAAAGGAGCCAATCTTCAACAAGCAGATTTACGCTTAGTTGAGTTACGCAGTGCTAATTTAGAAGGTGCTAATTTAGAAGGTGCTAATCTAGAAGGTGCTAATTTAGCGGGGGCCAACTTAACAGGGGCCAACTTAACAGGAGCTAACCTACTCCATGCTGATTTGAGTAAAGCTAACCTCGAGCAGGCTCACTTGACACACGCTAATTTAACAGGCTGTAACCTACTCCATGCTAACTTACGCGATGCTAACCTCTATAAGGCTAATCTCTCTAAAGCTGGACTACTTTTGAGTTATCTAACAGGGGCTAATCTTTCTAAAGCTAATTTAAAAGGGGCTAATTTGATTGGGGCCACTCTCAATGAAGCTAACTTAGTCGCTACATCCTTGGAAGAAACAATCATGCCCAATGGGACTCTTGGAACAGCTTGGTAACGGGACAGTTGTTAATTAAGGTTAAGATCATTATGGAGAATCTAATCTAGATCCCGTTAATGACCGCGAAAAGAGCGCAGACTGATTGCGTCCTTGATTCTTAGCAGAGTAGAGAGCCTGATCTGCTTGAGTAATCAAAATCTCTGGAGTTAGTTCGGTATTAGGTACTATACTCGTAATACCGATACTAACAGAAACTAAATTACTAACCAGAGATCTTTGATGCTCAATACTTAAGATGTTAATACTCTGATGAATTCTGCTAGCAACTGTTGTTGCCCCTGTGACATCAGTATTTGGTAGAATAACTGCAAATTCCTCACCCCCATAGCGTGCAACTAAATCGATTGGAAGTAATAGCTGTTCTTTAATCGTTTGAGCAATTTTGACTAAACAATCATCTCCCATTGGATGACCATAAAAGTCGTTATAGTATTTGAAATAATCGATGTCTAACAACAGTAGAGATAGAGGCTGTTTTTCTCTACGTAATCTAGACCATTCTTGCCGTAAAATCTGGTTAAAGCAGCGACGATTGGCAATTTGCGTCAAACCATCAAGATTGACCAGCCTAGAGAGTTGCTCATTAGCCTTTCTAAGATTGATCTCTACCTGTTGTAATCGCTTTTGGCTTTCTCTAAGGGCAATTTCCGTCTGCTTCTGTTCTTCAATTTTCTTCTCTAACTCTAAAGTACGTTGTTTGACATCTTCTTCTAATTTCAGGTTGTAGTCTGTGAGGATTTTTTGGGCTATTTTTTGAGTAGTAATATCTTGAAAGACGACAATAGCAGAGATTATCTCTCCCTGCTGATTAGTTATAGGAATACCCCATGCTTCCCCTTGCAGGCGAGTTTCTTCTAGTTCGACTTCTAGATTATCTAAGTAACAACCTTGACCTTTTAAAGCTTGTATAGCTGGTAGTTCTTCGGTTGGATAGAGTTGATTGGTTCCACCAATATAGATCTTGTAGGCAGTATTTAATTCATGCGTAGTGACATCTAATAGAGGGAGAGTCTCTAACAACTGTTGTCCCTTTTGATTAATATAAGTGGTTGAACCATCAGTTCCATGAATAGCCACCCCAAGCGGTAATATTTCTAAAAGATTGGCAAAATAAGCTTTTTGGGTTGCTATTGAGTCAAAAGAAGTCTGTAAGCATTCTGTCATTTGGCTAAAAGAATCAGTTAATTCGCTCAACTCAGTAACTGCTGTTGTACTTTTTGGTGCTATAAAGTTACCATTTGAGAGTTCTTTAGCTGCCTTGTTTAACTCTCTAATAGGTTTACTAATCAAGTGGACTGTAATACTACTTATACCAATACTAGCTACTAACGCCAAGCTACATAACAGTAAGGTTTTTTGCATATTGTTATGAATTTCTGCGGTAAATTCCGACTCAGGAACCATTGTCACCATCAGCCAATCTAAGCCGTAAGAGTTCCGATAGGGAATGACCTGAGCAAATAAAGTTTGTCCTTCAAATGGTACTTGAAAGTGATAAGGAGTTTTAATTTCTCTTAAATCTTTCCCTCGCCGTTTTAGATGCCAAGCAATTGCCCTTGTTAGAGCGTTTTTACTCTCTGTTGCGTGTAGGCGGGTTGGTGGACCTTGATCGTGTTTAACATAGGGTATTTCTAAAGTCGAGGTAGCTACTAAATTTCCTGAACGCTCTATAATCAATGCTTGTCCTGAAGTTGAGAAATTTAAGTTGTTTAAAAAAGTACTAATTTCAGATAGAGATATAGTATTATTCAAGACTCCTTGAAATTTTCCAGTCAAATCATAAATAGGAGCTAAATTACCAATAGACAGTGATGGGATTATTCGACTAACAAAAATTGGCGACCAAGTTTGTCTTCTAGCGGCTTTTCCCGCCTGATACCAAGGTGTTGTACGTATATCAATAGACATGGTATAGACCAGTTTTCTGGGTTTTCCTTGAGGATCTACTAGAAAAAACTTTCTTTGTTGCGGTTCTTTTGGTCTGATTTGTTGAAAATATATTACACCTATTTTTAAATTTTCCCCAGTTAACTTGCTGGCCTGTTCGACGATCTCTTGAGAAAGTAGACGTCCGTAAGCAATTTCCTCTCCTTGTTCATTAGCAAAACCAAGACTTGAAAGGAAAGGAGAAAAGCTAATGTGTTGCCAAAATGATTCTTGTAGCTGTTTAAAGTCATTAAACTTGAGACGACCTTCTCGCAGTGCATGATAATTAGTTTTTACCGCTTCCTCTTGTCTGTCCAGTAGTATATCTAGATGGTCACTTACCCTGTATGTTGCCTGGTCTAGTAGTCGATCTGCCACATTATGCACTGCTTCTTCTCCACTTCGATTGGACAAATAGCTTACTAGCGTAACTATTCCAACAGTTTGCAGAAGAAATGGCCAGATTAAAAGACCAGGAAGTGAAACTTTAGTAAAATATTTAAAAAATGTACTTTTTATTTTCATTAGTCAATTTAAGTGTTCAGCCTCCTGATATGTAAAGATTTTAGCGACAAATCTAGTAAAGGAAACAGGCAACTATTTAAGAAATATATAAATTGTATTCAAATATTTATCTCTACGCTATTTTTTAAGAGCCAATAAGACAATTCTTCTTCCTGCATTTTACCAGCAGCAAGAGCTAACATAGTAGTAACAACTTCAGCTTCAGGGACAATTAAATCAATGCCATTGACCTTTAAAAATACTGCCATCAGAACGAAACCTGTACGCTTGTTGCCATCAACAAAAGGGTGATTCTTAACTATTCCCCAAGCTATAGCGCCTGCTAGTTCGTATAAGTTAGCATCAGCTTTATAACTCAAAATATGTCTTGGTCTAGCTAGGGAGGAAGAAAGTTTTCCACTATCAAGAATCCCTTCTGCCCCTCCAAATAAGGCTAATTGTTGGTTATGAATTGCTCTAGCTTGACCTTCAGTTATCCAGATAATTCTGGTCATTTAGCTAATTCTCGTAGTGCATTACGATAGCGACAAGTAACTTCTTCGGTTGCTTTTATGATAGCTTCAAATTCTGGATCATAGGCGCTTAGTTCAACTCCATCTGGGGTTTGAGTGACATAAAGTGTGTCTCCTTCTTTTACTTGGAGTTTATCTAAAATGTCTTTACTCAAGGTTACTCCTAAAGAATTACCAATTTTTCGCAGTTTTAGTTTCATAGTCGTTTTGGCTAGATGTGTAGTTACAATTGTAGCTACAAAAGTTAAAAGATAGCAGTTTTAATTAAGTAGTGTAAAATTTTTAAAAGCTATCTTAGGGCTATTAGTAACGTAGTGGATTTGATCATAACCCACAGAAATAGCACCTTTTTAATACATAAAGACTATATTATGTCTCGACAATAGGTGATTCTAGAAGCAGAAGAGCTTATCGGGTTTTTCTCTACCTAAAATATTATTTAAAATTCTTCTTGATCTTTCTAAAAACACTGCTATACTGGTAAAGGTTGGAAGAAAATAGAACGGAGTAAATAAAAAGAATGACAAAACTGGGGACCCATCTGATTATAGACGCTTGGCAGGCACCCGCAGACCTTTTGAACGATCCAGAAAGGATTCGCCGCGCTCTACTCGATGGAATCGCTGCAGGAGAGGCAACGTTAATTGATATGTGTGTACACCAGTTTAGCCCCCATGGTGTAACAGCAACAGC
>CASBQB010000254.1 GCA_949127655.1 Chroococcales cyanobacterium PMM_0086
CTCAAGTTAATTCTGATAAAACGAGAGAACAGTCGTCTAATTCTATATTGGGTAATTTTATCTGACAAAGTTTTCCACAATTAGGAAATCTAAAGGAATTACGAAACTCATTCAAAGGTACCCTACCCTACGGGGACTACGTCTACGGGCGACCGAGGTCTACAATTGGTGAAGGGATTATTGGGACAATAGTTAGAATATTACCAGATTCTTGGATTATGCTGAACAACGTGGTTATTCCTACCAAAGCAGGAAAATCTACTGAAATTGATCTTCTTCTGGTTGGCAATACTGGAGTATATCTTGTAGAAGTTAAAACATGGAAAGGAGCATATGCTGCTTATAAAGACAAGTGGAAAGTGAGAAATGGTAAGCAGTGGATTCCCTTAGACAAAAGTCCAACTCAACAAAGTCTCTATCATCAAAAAATATTTTCACAGTGGATAGACTCTAAAATTACTAATTTTCCTAAAGAATCTATTATTGCACCAGTAATTTTTCGAGAATGTAGATTGGGTAGGTGCTAAAGAATGTTCTGTACCTGTTTTTCATAAAATAACTGATCTATTAGAATTACTTATACAAGGCGACAAAATATTATCATCCGCAATGGTAGAAAATATCGCTCAATCTCTTGTCAAAATTAATACAAAAGATTTTAACTTGTCTTAATAAGCTACATACCAAAGCTAAAAGTAGACTACTCAATGGGAAGATTTGGGAGAAAATGCCTATAGTATAGAATTGAGAGAGCGCTATACTGCTCCCTCTCTTTGGTAATTGTTACTCGACAATTTTACCTAATGGAAAAAAGTCAAAACCTTTCTCAACTAAATTCACCATCTCTACCTTTATCTCTTCTAACTCTGCTTCACACAACCAGATAGCATTTTCATAACGTTCAATATGCTTATCAAGATTTGCTATTTGTTCTGGCAACTGAAGATTTTTACTATTCAAATCTTCTTTTTGTGCAAGTATTTTAATTAGTGACTCCTTGAGTCTTTTTAATTGCAGTTTCTTGTCTAATGTGTATTCAGAAACCACATACTTAAAGTATTTTAAAGCTTTTATCTCATTGTCTAGATATACTCCATGATAATAGTAATCTTTGTCAGGACTGTAGTAGTGGACAACATACGGAAAGTGTCTGTCAGTCTCCTGCTTGAGAACTAAAATTCTGTTGTCTTCTAGTTTATATGCCAACTTCCAATTGTCGCGTTTACAGGCGGTTGTAATAGTTTCAGTAATCATAATTTATCTCTTGAGTAATTATTTAAAATGGCGTAAGCCTATCTAACATAAAACTTGAATATTAATTAGAAGTTGTGCAATTAAATAAAATATTGATTATAATAGTAGAAGAGACAATTTTACAGTAAATTACTTTTATGTTAGACCTTAAAAATTTAGATATAAAAAAGTTTAAAAGTTTCAAATCTTTGGAAGAAATTGAGGCAGTTGTTAATGGTTGCATACCCCAAGACTATCAACAAAGATTAACTCTTTCCGACCTGTTAAGACTCGATTTGCTTCAGTACGAAACAGGTTTAAAAATAATCACTACACAGATGCACGCGATAGTGAGAGATAACAAATTAAAGTTTGAAATTTCGGTTGCTGGTTATCGTGCCATAGCTGATAGAACAGGGAAATATGGTGGCAATGATGATCCTCTCTTTAATGATAAATACACTCAATTCCAAATGGAAGAGATGAAAGTTCAGTATCCAACAACAGCTACAGTGACTGTGTGGAAGATCATTCAGGGTACACGTTGTCCGTTTACGGCTACAGCGAATTGGTCGGGGTATGCCGCAAAGAAAGGTAACGATGTTACTTTCATGTGGAAGAACAAACCATTTTTGATGCTTGGTAAAATAGCCGAAAGTCTAGCTCTAAGAAAAGCTTTTCCAATGGAGATAGGTAATATCTATACCACCGAAGAAATGGAGCATTTAGATGGGAATGATAAGAGCAGCAATATTCCTCTAAATACTATTCCTCTAAAATCTTTGAATGAGAGTAACCCTGATAGTGAAAAGATTCAAGATGTTGAGAAAGCAATAAACTATGCTACCAATAAGTTAGGCATAGAAATGTCAATCGCTCTTGACATTATTGAAGAACATGACTACAACAGAAAGCTCGTTATGGAAGCATTTAATGTCGAGGCTTATCGAGTTAAAGAGGGAGATCTTCAAAAGATTGAATCTCTAAATGGTATTGGGATTGAGTCTGATACACTGGTTCAGAATAATCATCAAGTAGAAGTTGGAATATAACAACTAAATGTAGTATTGATAGTTCAGGGGAAGTTAAGGAACTTTTAAACCAAACTTGTTAATGGATATTAACTATCTTATGGGTGGTCAAATCTTTTCCCTATGTAATGTACGTGATGATTAGCTTTGTGTTATTTTGTCAAGAAAACCCTGGCGGCAATCGCGTACGTTGTGTCACTAATGCTACCAAGACCCCATAATTGACACATACTGTCAAAAGAAATTTTACTGTTAGAGCGGCTTGTCTTGGGTGAACCATAGTCTCTATCTACATTTCAGATTTAAAAAAGTCATCTTACCTTTCCTAGAGTGATGAAAGACAGATAACATCATTATGTAGGAGTTTCCCCCTTAATTTTTTTAAAAATCTTACAGAATTGAGATACTATAAAAGTAGGTCAAATAATTGTGGGTAATAAATTGCTGTCATGAAAGGAGAATTGCTCAAACGTTTATTTAGAGCAATCGCCAGCGAAGATACAGAGGCGATGGAGAGTCTTCTGTCTATAGTTGTTGAGGATGAACGCGAAAAAGGGCATAGTAACCTTGCTGAACAACTCGAAAACATCATTCGCAAAAGAACTCGTTCCTCGTCAAGTATATCAAAAACTCAATTCGGTGCTCTGCGACAAGACGAGCAGAGCCGCGATAAAGAAAGTACGAGCAATGAAGAATCAAACTCATTCTTATTCAATAGTGCCAAAGCGAAAAATTACAATAGTCAAGCTTTAACTCTGCTCTCTAGTAAGCATAGGTTCAATCATCCTTTTATTGTTAACATTCCAAGAGAACGCTTACGTCATCATATGATTCTTTCCGATGCTACAGAGACAAGGTTTCGTCGTATTGAGCGAGAATATGCAGCTCGTGATCGATTAGCTCATTATGGCTTACTGTATCGCCAAAAAATATTGCTTTACGGTTTGCCAGGATGTGGTAAAACAATGGGAGCAGAAAGGATTGCTTGGAATACAGGTCTAACCTTTATCAAAGTTCGTTTTGATGCGATGGTATCTTCATATTTAGGAGAGACTGCGACAAACCTCCGCGAACTTTTTGAAACTGCAGCTCAATCTCCCTGTTTACTTTTCATTGATGAATGCGACGCACTAGCCAAGTCCCGTGATGATAACCAAGAAGTTGGTGAAATTAAGCGTGTAGTTAATACTTTTTTACAACTACTAGATGAATATGAAGTTTCCAATGGTTTATTGGTAGCTGCAACAAATTTAACTAAGTTTTTAGATGAGGCTGTATGGCGGCGCTTTGATGATGTGATTGAAGTACCAAAACCGACAAAGAGAGAAATTGAGGCTATTCTACGACAGACTCTTTCTTCGATTGAAGTAGGTTCCATTGATTGGGAATCAATAGTCCAAAAAATGATTAATTTCTCTGCTGCCCAAGTTGTTAGAGTAGGACAAGATGCCGCAAAAAGAGCCGTTATGGATCGAGAGGGACTAGTCATTCAAGAACATCTAGAAGAATCAATTCAAGACACTTTAGTTTCTCATGCCTGATTCAGAAAAGTTTCGACATCTTCCACTCCGTTTAGTTTCCCAGGGAATCGCATCTCCACCCTTAGGTGGTAAGTCTAAAGTTTCTGATACTACCTTGAAGAATCAAGGAAATATTCAAGGACATAGTAGCAAGCTCAAATCTTCAATTGATGTGCTTACTATAAACTGGCAAGAAGAACAAAAAAAACGTAAGGAAGACGGCAATCCAGACTTACCAAATGCGTTATCCTTTATACTTCAGGTAGATCCTGATGCGTTTGACGCAGATACTCTAAAAGGCTTTGGAATTGAAGTAATTCTCGAAGTTGAGGATGGTTACATTCTTGGCGCTTCAACTGATATAGAGTTGACTAAGCTTCAACAAAAAATCCAGAAATTTATTGCCAGCGAACATGGTGGTGGCACGGTAGCCAAAATCTGGGAGATTGTAGAAGGTAAGTTTAAGCGTTTAGAGTATATTCTGTCACCTGATCTGCTTGCTTCCTGGAATAAAATTTTAGATGAGCACATTTACACCGTTGAAGTAAGCATTGCTTGTGTAGGTCTAAATTCTAAATTCTCTGAATACCCAAAACCAAAAAAAGGAAAAGACGAAGATCTTAAGAAATACGCTAAGAAGATTGCAAAATGGATTGATAAACGAGATCAGACTATGACAGAATGGGATGCCTTACACTTAGAAAGAGAGTCTGATTTTGAGGCTTTTGTAAAGGAGCTTGGCGGAACATTCCTTCAACTTTCTGTTCATGATGATCGCTCCCATTTCGCACTTTTGCCAGACAGCTTTTCCAGTCAAATTGAGATTTCAGGTAAAGGGTTAAAAGATATTGCAGCTAATTACCCCTATGTTTTTGAGATAAGTGAAATAGCTCAGGTTTCTGAATTATTAACAGATCAGACTGGATTAAATACTAATGAAAATTCTTTTGTCCTTGAACCGCCATTATCAGTAGCGCCAAAAGTCTGTATTATTGACAGTGGTATTCTTGAGGGTCACTCTAAATTACGAGCGGCCTTAGATTGTAGTCATTCGAGATCTTGGGTTCCCGGAGAGATTAACAACACTAATGATGATGTTAAAGGCGGTGGACATGGTACTAGAGTTGCTGGTGCTGTTCTTTATCCTCAAGGAATTCCAAATACAGAAAGTCAGCAAGCTATTTGTTGGCTTCAAAATGCCAGAGTGCTAAATAAAGATTGTAGATTACCAGATCTACTCCCTTTACCCAAAGTCTTAAGTGATATTGTAGATTTTTATTATGGTGAAACAGGTACTCGTATCTACAATCACTCCATTAATAGCTCTAGTCCATGTTCTATAAAACGTATGAGCGTTTGGGCTACTGAAATAGATTATCTTTCATGGAAGAAGGACATTCTTTTTATTGTTTCAGCGGGTAATCTTCCCATAGAGCGATCACCCGGACTTACCATCACTCGACAAACGCTAACCGAACATTTTCAAAAGGGGCATGAGTATCCTGATTTTCTACTACAAGACAGTTCACGTATTGCTAATCCTGCTCAAAGCCTTCAGGCGCTCACAGTAGGCTCAATTGCCCATAAAACCTATAAAAATTCTCCTTTGAAATCAATAGCTAAAGAAGATTATCCCTCCTCATTCTCTTGTTCAGGGTTAGGAATCTGGGATACGATTAAGCCCGAAGTTGTTGAATATGGTGGTGATTTAGTCAAAGATGAAAGTAATCCACCAAGCTTTTATATACATCCTGATGTTTGTCCTGAATTGGTGCGAACAACAACAGGAGGAGCACCAGCGATTGCATCAGATATGATTGGGACTTCGTTTGCGGCTCCAAAAGTTACTCACATTGCGGCTGCTCTAGCGGCCACATTTCCTCATGAAACCACTTTATTTTATCGTGCTCTTATCGTCCAATCAGCACGTTTACCCGACTGGACAAATGAATCAGTTGAAAAGCTCTATGACGGAATTCGCATGATGGGCTACGGACTTCCTAATCTTGATCGTGCTCTAGGAAACTCTCTTCACCGCATAACTTTAACTACTCAAGGGGATCAGCGCATCAGCGCCCGACAAGCTAAAGTATATCAAGTTTCCATGCCAGAAAATCTCTCACGACAAGGTCAGGAATTTGACATTCTTGTCGAGATTACACTCTCTTATAAAGCGGAACCACGCCGAACACGTCGCCAGCGCAGGAAGTATTTATCAACTTGGCTTGATTGGACTTGCAGCAAAAAAGGGGAAGATCCCCAAAATTTTCTTGAGAAAGTTCTCAAAGAATACAATGAAGCACCAAAAGATGCCGAGAAAGGAGAAGGCTTGTTTGACTGGACTCTTGGTAGAAGGCAATCTAGACCCAATGGTGACGGCGAAAGAAAAACAAACGGCATTGATGGCAGAGTAAAAAAGCTATCTAGAAGTACAGGAACAATTCAGAAAGATTGGGCGATAGTTAAATCCTTTGATTTACGAAAGCCGTTTTGTATTGCAGTTGTCGGACATGAGGGCTGGAATAATGATCCAACCTCTCAAGTACCTTACTCATTAGTTGTTAGTTTTGAGGCTATTAACTCAGAAATTTCAATTTACAATGCTTTTGTCCAAGTTGAGAAATCTTTGCAAGTACGCCTTTGAGTAGCAATGGATACTGTCGGGTGCGATTCGTTTAGTCAAAATACATCCATCGAGGATAGTAGAGACGACTAGCAAGGACTACTGATAACAGTACCTTGACAACTTCATATCATTCTAGGTGCAAATCCTAGCCATGCGAATATTCATGTGAAAGCACACAGCACTCGGAGACAACTGAGTTCCCTACGGTAGCGACTAGTCATCAATCCGTAAAGCGGGAGTGAAAGCGGGCTACACTGAAAGCCTAAATCGGTGTCCCGCAAGCAAAATATCAATGCTGACGTAGGCGTAAGCCGCCCGTAAGGGTACAGGAATCCTATAAAACCCTCAATAATCCGAACCAGTGAAATAAGGCTAATACAAGCACTGGAGCCAAAAGGCGAAGATTAGAGGATAAGTCATTCAACAGCACTTATCAATATTCCCAAATTAATCTGGGGGAGTTAGGACAGCTAAAGATATGCACAATTGATATGAGGAACGAATTAACCCTATACGCTCTCTCAGGATGTCGAGAACCTGAGCAGGTGCTAACCGCATGACATATAGGGTGGGATTGTGTAAAAAGCGAATGACTGGACTAATCACCAGTATCTGCTGACGTACACACTATAATACGAACGATAAAGTGGTAATTAAGAGTAAATATGTCTAATACAAGTCGGGAAACCGAGATTGTGGAATGGGATAAACTCAACTGGAAACAAATCCATAAGAGTATATACAAGCTCCAAAAACGAATTTATCAAGCGTCAATTAGTGGCAACATAAAGCAACTACGCAGATTACAGAAAACATTACTACGCTCTTGGAACGCCAAACTGCTAGCAACAAGACAGGTAACCCAAGATAACCAAGGTAAGAAGACAGCAGGAGTGGACGGAATTAAATCCATAACACCCAATAAGCGATTACAGCTTGCTAAGAATCTTACTCTTAAATCAAAACCTTTACCAGCCAGACGGATATACATCCCAAAGCCAGGTAAGGATGAGAAAAGACCGTTATCTATACCGATGATGTGTCCATATTGCCGCTCATTCAATGGGTTTTAGGAATGTTGCTGTGATACTTGCTATCTTGAGTCATTATTGAGAAAATAACAAGTCCTTCTTCAGAATCGCCAGTTAGTTATGACGGTTATTGGTGAGGAAGATCAGAGTCACTTGAGTGCTCTCAGCCATGTAATACACGGTAATCAAGTGCTAAACTGACGATGTAATACATGGAAGAAATGATGACAAAAAGAGACATCAAAGGAAAATTTGCCCTGAAAAATGAAGAACACCGTAGAGTTCGCTCTCTTAGATTAACCGACTCAACTTGGAAAAAACTTGGCCTAGCTGCTCAATCATCAGAGATGACTAGAGCAGATTGGTTGGAAGAATTAGTCACGAAAAACGACCAGTCAGCCCCGCGTATGACATGGATAAAAGAGGAAATAGCTCTATCTGATTTGGAAGAGCTAGTCACGAAGGCTGACCAATCTGCTCCGTGTATGACATGGATAAAAGAGGAAATAGTTTTACCTGATAAGGCAGAAGATAGGTTTCAAGGGAAGACTCAAGCATCAGAACAGGCAGCATTTTTCATGGAAGACCTAGAAGCTCTCTGCGCTCAAGTCTTAAAAAATCTGAGGTTAGGGAAACAAGCATCAGGATATAAAGCAGCCCAAAAAATTCTCAAACAATTACTTATAGTTGCTCATAGCTCCCAAACTTCTAGGTCTTAATCTGAACTATTCGGGTTTGACAGGCACACGACGAATTTTTTGACGCAGTATATCTAAAACTTCTGGCGTAACCCGATGCCACCAAGGTCCATGAGGAATGTCTTGAAAAGCCACAAGCACTCCTTGTTCTCGCCAGTAGTGAATTGTGTGAATTCCCACGCCCAATTTTTTAGCTAATGCGGAAGTCGAATAACAGCCGTCATCACGTATGCCCTCATTCCCAGCAAAAATATTACTACCTGTAGGTTTGGGAATTTGATTTTTCCAACGAATCCAAGCCACAGAAGAATCGGTAAAGGCACGACCCCTGCCACTTACTAACCCGCGTTGGTTAAGTTCAACCGCTATAGCCGCATCACTATTGGTGGCGGCTAATTCCCTAATTGCGACAATTACCTCAGAAGGGGTACTCAGTTTTTCTATGGTACTGGGGCGTAAGGAACTTAACTCGCTCGTTGCTCCTGTATGCCAAAGAATAGCAATATGAGTTTGGCGAATTGGACTCTCTATAGGGGCGATAGCAACTTGCTTAATCAGTAACCCTAGCATTTCTTTACGCTCTTGAGCTGTAGTTGTCGGGGCATCCCAAATTTTAGGCAAGTCTTGGGCTAAGAGCAAGACTTCTTGACGTTGAGCTTCTGATAGTTTTAATCTATGCTCACTCATCGCTACAGCCATTGCCTGTTCGAGTTCGGCTAAGGAGCGTAATTTCTCGTTCCATCGTTGTTCAAGAGTACGAGCTACTAAGCGATTTTCTGGGTCTACGGCATCGAACTGACGTTCAGCTCGGTTAGCCTCATATTGAGCACGTTCTAGCCTTAATTGCCAATGTCGTTCTTGTTCTTGAGCATTTTTCTCGATTTCCTTCAGAACTGCTAGAGAAATATCAAGATGACTTTCCGTAAGTACTGAGAATAAATGCTCAACAATCGCCTTTTCAATAGGGATACCTGGAACACTCCAACAAATACCATGTACTCCATCTGCCTGTCTACGCTTGTCACATTGATAAGTAATTATCTTGCCACCGTTACCGTGATACCGTGGACTCATACGTCGTCCACATTTACCACAAATTAATAAACCCTGTAACAGAGCGGCTCCTTCTCTAGCTGAACCAGAACGTCCCTCCATTGCTTGGTTACCTAAATTACGGGTCAATTGTGCTTCATTTTCTTTGTATTGTTCCCAACTCAAGTAAGCAGGATGAGCATTAGGAATGATAACTATCCATTCAGCTTGCGGTTTAACTATAGTCTTTTTACTAGTAATTTCTCCTGAAGAGATTATTGATTGAGTACGTCGCCTGCCATAGACATAAGTGCCAGTATAAGTGGGGTTATGTAAGATAGCTAAAACCCGACTGAGATTGATAGGTACCCATTTTAATGTGCCAGGTTCCGTCTGTCGCCAAGTCCGGCTGGGAAAAGAGAGGTTATTTTGGGCAAAGTAGCGCATAACTTTGAACGCTGTTTTCAACAACTGAAACTGTTGAAAAACTGTACTGATTGCTGCCACTACACTTTCATCGAGGTCAAATACTAACCTGTCATCATGGTCATAAACGTAACCTGTCGGGGGAGAACAACGTAGTTCTCCTTTTTTGGCTTTATTGAGTTTGGCTCCCTGTAAACGTAGCCGCATTCCATGTAGTTCTGTATGACTCCAAGTACCTTTGAAGCCTAACAAAACCCTGTCATTAAAATCATTGGGATTGTAAATTCCCTCGATGTCAATAACTAGAGTGTCTGTCAGAGCGCAGATATCTATCAGTTTATGCCAATCTGCTTGAGAACGAGAAAATCGTGAGGCTTCCAGGGCGAAAACTGCTCCGGCTTCCCCCAAACCAACTGCTGCCATTAAACGGTGAAAATCTTCTCTACCATTGGTGCTTTGACCACTTTTGCCTAAATCCCCGTCTAGTATAGAAATTAGACTTTCATCCCAACCGAGTTCTCTGGCTCGGTCTGCCAGCGCATATTGACGACTAGTGCTTTCTCGATTTGACTCAACTTGATGGGCTGTAGATTGTCTTAGATATACTATTGCTCTTCGTGAGAGATGAACTTGGCTAATTTTAGGGTTCATCAGTTTTTCCCTTCTGGGCGAGGATTTTTTCGACTAAGCGCGCTGTTAGACTGATTAATTTTTCTTGTTTTTCGCTGGTTGTCAGGATCTTGATTGGGGATGAGTGAGGCTGTTTTGGCATCAATTTTGGGATGAATCATTTCTTCATCTTCTGTTGATGTGTAAGCAGTTGAGCCTAAACTTGAGACTAAAACTGTTAATTGTAGTAATTTTTTCGGTTCAAATTTGGGAGTTACTCCTTCAATTTGGCTTTGTGGTGATGGTGGTTCTAGGCTGGTTTCACTGGAGGGTACTGATATTAGTCCACCGTCTGGATGTTCAAGGATGACTTTTAAGATTGTCCCTAACCTACGAATCAGATGCACTTTCAGGGATTGCCCGTGTAAAGGATGGATGGGATTTATGATAGTTGCTCTTTCCGAAAAAGAATTGGAGCTTTGTGCAGTCTTCTTATACCGTTCCTGCCATGAAAGACCGTGCGGAACAGGCATTGGTAAAACTAGCACAAAACGCCAGAATGGGAAGCTCGATTTGAGCCAAACAGTTATGGTTTTAGACCTGGACGCTCCGCCCACGATGCGATAGGAGCAATATTTTTAGGTATAAGGCAAAAAAACAAATACGTACTAGATGCCGATATCTCTAAATGCTTCGACCGCATCAACCATGACTACCTAATAAAGAAACTCAAAACCTTCCCGAAATTAACCAAAACCATAAAAAGATGGTTAAAAGCAGGATGGATATTTGAAGGGTTATGGGAAGAAAGCACAGAGGGGACACCCCAAGGTGGCGTAATTTCACCTTTATTAGCAAACGTGGCGTTACATGGAATGGAAAACCGACTAATGCAATTCGCAGAAAGTCTAAAAGGAAATAAGATTCATAACAAATCAAACCTTACATTCGTAAGATACGCTGATGACTTCGTAATCCTTCACCAAAACATTAACGTAATCCTTGAAGCCAAAAAGATAATATCAGAATGGTTAAAGGAAGTGGGCTTAGAGATAAGTGAGAATAAAACTAGTATCCGCCACACATTAATACCCTACGAAGATTTTGAAGCTGGCTTTGATTTCTTAGGATTCAATATCAGACAATATCCTGTAGGAAAACATAATAGTGCAAAAAACTCAAAAGGGATAACACTAGGAATCAAAACACTTATCAAACCATCAAAAAAGAAAATCCTTGAACACTACAACAAAATAGAACAAACCATCAACGAAAATATGACAGCTAAACAATTTAGTTTAATACAATTGTTGAATCCTCAAATAAGAGGCTGGTCTAATTACTATCGGACAGTAGTCAGTAAAGAAATTTTCTCAGACCTAGACGATTTAATATGGAAAAGGCTCTGGAGATGGTGCAAACGTAGACATCCAAACAAAAGCTCAAAATGGATTAAAGGAAAATACTTTCACTCAGAATTCAGACAGGATGGAACAGGAATAAGAATCAGAAACTGGGTATTCAAGGAAGACAACTTCACACTACTCAAACATGATGATACCGAAATCATCCGACATACAAAAGTGAAAGATATAGCATCACCATTTAATGGAGATGACACCTATTGGGCGACTAGAATGGGAAGACATCCCGAATTACCTTTAACAGTCACAAGACTACTTAAAGACCAGAAGGGTAAATGTAATTACTGTAATCTGAACTTTAAAGACGGTGACCGAATGGAAGTAGACCATATTACACCTAAATCGAAAGGTGGGAAGACGGAATATAAAAACCTACAACTATTACACCGTCATTGCCACGACACTAAAACTGCCAACGATATTAAAGCGGAAAAAGAAGCCAAAGAAAAAGAAGATAGACGCTATGAAGAAATGATGGAAGTAATATTCATCAAACTAAGTAGCAATATTGACCTAACTGAAGAAGAAGGGAAGATATACATAGATTCTTACAAAAGGCAGACAAAACGCAAGAAATCGAAGCAGGGATGTACTCATAACAAGAGTCGTGTTACAGGGGAGCCGTATGAAGCGAAAGTTTCACGTACGGTTCTGAGACGAGCGTAACTCGTGAGGGTTCCGCTTAGTCACCAAAGGAAACCCCGACCTCAAATTGCGTTAGCAATTAGGTCGTTGGGTACTTCATATAATGAAAACTGAGCGTTCCTAGTTGCTTGATAATGCAATAGTATTGTATAATTAGCGATGAATATTGTTGGGACGTAACCCCAAATTTTTGAATCGTTTAGTTGGACAAGTTGTCCATTTTCTTCTTCAAATTATAAAAATTTCCGTCATGCCTAAACGCCTTCTTGTTGTGGAGTCGCCCGGTAAAGTAAAAAAGCTAAGTCAAATTCTAGGTTCAGATTGGATAGTTCGTGCTAGTTGTGGCCACATCAGAGAATTGAGCAATGAGGGAGAAGATTCATTAGGCTTTACCATAGACGGCAATACTATCCGATGCAATTATATCCCCCGCGACCAAAGGGCTAAAGAAACAATTCAGCAACTCAAAGCAGCCGTCAAACAAGTTGATGAAGTTGTTCTGGCAACTGACCCTGACCGAGAAGGAGAGGTTATTGCTTGGCATCTTAAAGAAACTTTAGGACTCAAAGACCCGAAAAGAGTAACCTACACTGAAATTACAGCCAATGCCGTTAACGCGGCTCTTGCTTTCCCGCGAAAACTTAATATCAATCTCATAGATGCAGGATTGTGTAGAGATGTCCTGGACAAACTAGTCGGCTATAAAGGGAGTCCCCTAATATGGGCATTGAATAATGGCGCAAAGAGTGTAGGACGAGTCCAAAGTGCTGCTTTA
>CASBQB010000255.1 GCA_949127655.1 Chroococcales cyanobacterium PMM_0086
CTAAAACGAATAGAATACTGGCAATAAACCCTAGATTGTTAACTTGCATTGACTCGTTACCTCTAATGGCGGAACTAACTAACCACCTTTTAGAATATCATTGCTCATTGCTAGTTGTTGAGATAAGTAGCGAAAATGCTCACCTCGTTCTTCAAAACTTTTATACTGATCAAAACTAGCACAAGCGGGAGATAGTAAAACAACCCGTGCTTTTTGCTCTTTTGCTAGTTCTAAAGATCTATTAAGAGCGGTTTCCATGTTTTCCACCTGTTCATACTGAGTATAGCCTGAAGCTTCTAGGCGCTCAGCAAACAGGGTTGCAGCTTGACCAATTAACAAAACAGTGGAGACTTTTTGTTTAATTGTCTCTAACCAAGCTTGATCATCTCCTTCTTTAGCTTGTCCACCAGCGATTAAGATAACTGGACCACTAACAGAAGAAAGACCGACTTGAGCAGCATCATAGTTAGTAGCCTTGCTATCGTTGATATACTCTATTCCTTGTATTAGACAAATGCTTTCTAGACGATGAACTACACCAGAAAAGCTAGTCATCGCCCGAATAATCGCTGATTTGTCAATATTGGCTAAACGCGCAACAGCTACAGCCATCAAGAGATTTTGATAGTTATGGTTACCCCTCATTTTAAAAAGATTAACTGGCATAATCAACTCCCCAAAAGCCATAATCCAGTTATCTTGAATATATACTCCTTGATCTGGTTTGCTTAATAGTTTTTCTGCTCCTTGCGTACTGACCCAATAGGCATCTGGCCAATCTCCAGGGCCAACTTTCGCCAAATAAGGATCATCAGCATTAAAAACCTGATCTTGAGAACGCTGTAAAAGACTAGCCTTAATCTGATAATAATTTTCCAATGTCTTGTGTCGATTGAGATGGTCTGGTGTAAAGGTAGTCCAAACCCCTATCATAGGAGATAATTCAACTGTTGATTCTATTTGAAAACTACTAATTTCAGCAATAATCCAATCAAGCTGTTGCTCTTTGAGTAAAGCCAGTTCACAGGCAGCATAACCGATATTGCCACAAGCAGGGGCGAATAGTCCGGCACAAGAGAAGATAGCTGCGGTTAAAGCTGTAGTCGTTGTTTTGCCATTAGTTCCAGTAATTGCGATCCAAGGGATAGTAGAGAGAGAACGCCAGGCTAATTCTATTTCTCCGATTGTTTCTATTCCTTTGATTCTAGCTTCTTCTAAAACTGGCGCATCCCAAGGAACTCCTGGACTAATGACAATTAGATCTGGTCTCTCCTCTAATTCGAGATTTAACCTATGGTTCAGATATACCTCTAGACCTTCAGAGGAGATTTCTTGTGCTTGTTTTTGAAGAGAGGTATTATTGTTACAATCACTTAAAATAACCTGCCAGCCCTTTTTTTTGAGGACTTTTGCCGCCGCTATTCCTGAGCGTCCAACACCTATAATGTAGACTTTTCCTGGAGTTAATATATTGGATATCTTATTATTAAAATCAGAAGCAGACATAATTTTTTTGAGCAAGAAGATTGGCTAGTAACAATGGAGATACTTGGAGTAGATAGAATCTAGAAGGACTGATTGTGACGAATATTACCATATTTTGAGGTGAGAATGTTCTTGTAAGGCTCAAACGATTGTAGAGAAGTTATCCATATTAAAGAAATAGAAAAATGATTGAGATGATTTGAACAAAGCACTTTACAATGGAGGCAAGAGTTAAAATCAAGAGAGTCTTGCTCTATTAAGACTAATTTATCAATAGGAGTCATAGACTAATTGTGTTTGTTCTTAAGGGTTACGAATACCTTCTAGGATTTTTTCTCACTTGTAGCTTAGTGCCGCTCTTGGCATTAACTGCATCTAAACTGCTCAGACCGAGTGGCGGGGGTCCAGAAAGAAGGACGACTTATGAATCAGGGATGGAACCTATCGGTGGAGCCTGGATTCAATTCAACATTCGCTACTATATGTTTGCCCTAGTATTTGTAGTTTTTGACGTAGAAACCGTCTTTTTATATCCTTGGGCAGTAGCGTTCAATCAATTAGGGTTACTTGCCTTTGTAGAAGCCCTGATTTTCATTGCCATTTTAGTAATTGCCCTCGTCTATGCCTGGAGGAAAGGGGCGCTAGAATGGTCATAGAGCACTTTTTTTAGAGAGCACTTTTTTTTATGACAGCTAATCTCACTCCTGATTTAGAAAGTCTAAAACGGCAACAGAGCGACAAAATTCTCAATCCAATGAGTCGTTCTCAAGTAACACAAGATCTTTCAGAAAATGTGATTCTCACAACAGTCGATGATCTCTATAATTGGGCGCGTCTATCCAGTTTATGGCCATTATTATATGGAACTGCTTGTTGTTTCATTGAATTTGCCGCTTTAATAGGCTCCCGTTTCGACTTTGACCGTTTTGGACTAGTTCCAAGATCCAGCCCTAGACAGGCAGATTTAATCATAACAGCCGGAACCGTGACTATGAAAATGGCTCCTGCTTTAGTCCGTCTATACGAAGAAATGCCAGAACCCAAGTATGTTATAGCGATGGGAGCCTGTACAATTACTGGAGGAATGTTCAGCAGTGACTCCACAACAGCAGTTAGAGGAGTAGATAAACTGATTCCAGTAGATGTATATATACCTGGTTGTCCACCTAGACCTGAAGCAATCATCGATGCAATTGTCAAACTGCGTAAAAAAGTTTCCAATGAGTCTATGCAGGAAAGAGCCACAGTACAGAGTCAGGTGCACCGCTACTACTCAACCCCGCATAATATGAAGGCAGTCTCACCCATCTTAACGGGCAAATATCTAGCTAGTGAAAGCCGAAACGCCCCAACAAAAGAACTAGCAGAAGCAATGGGATTACCTATTGCAGCATCTTTATTGACACCTACTGAAGTCAAGGAGGTTGCAGGTGGTTGAAGAAGCGTCTAACTCAGGAACCGAAGCGACAGCTATAGTTCAAGTAGGTGAGGTTTCAAGCTGGTTAACTGAGAATGGTTTTGAGAATCAACCCCTAGAAGTAGATCATCTAGGTATTGAACTAGTGCAAGTTGAAGCTGATTATCTCTTACCTATTGCTAGTGCTCTCTATTCTTATGGCTTTAATTATTTACAATGTCAAGGAGCTATAGATTTAGGTGCTGGCAAAGAATTAGTAAGTTTTTATCACCTAATCAAAGTAGCCGACAATGTAGATAAAGCTATCGAAGTCCGCTTGAAAGTCTTTCTACCTCGTGATAATCCTAAAGTACCATC
Organism: Chroococcales cyanobacterium PMM_0086; assembly: GCA_949127655.1. GTDB lineage: Bacteria > Cyanobacteriota > Cyanobacteriia > Cyanobacteriales > Microcystaceae > CAISPN01. The sequence goes on from CASBQB010000255.1 coordinate 3,260, forward strand.
TGTCTATTGGATTTGGAAAGCAGCAGACTGGCAAGAGAGAGAGAGCTATGATATGTATGGCATCATTTACGAAGGACACCCCAATCTTAAGCGTATTTTAATGCCTGAAGATTGGATAGGTTGGCCACTTCGTAAAGATTATATATCGCCTGAATTTTATGAATTGCAGGATGCTTATTAAATTTCAATAAGACTCCCTCGCCTTCCTTCTCCACCCATCTAGTAACGGTAGGGTGGTGAAAGGTGGCAGCATTTGATTGATTTATTAAAGCCGTCTACTCATCCTAAGAACCCAAATTTAGAATTGCTGATCTGTATTTGGTCTTCGTTAATAAATAGTGCATTGCAGTAGAAAACAGAAGATTTTTTCTTAACAAGAGCGTCAGTTTCGTAAATTCCTATAAATCTCATTGGAAAATCACTTAATTTTTTAATTACGTCAGGAAGAAATGTATTGAGTTTTTGATTGTTATGGTCGCAGGTTATTTCAAGGTAAATTGCACTTATGCTAGATGTCTCAAGCATTCTCTGACAACCTTGCAATACTTCAATCTCATAACCTTCTGTGTCAATCTTTAAGATTGAAATATTAGAAATTTTATGGGACTCACAAAAATGATCTACTGTGGATATATTAATTAAAACTTTTTTAGCTTTTGGATCATTGTCCACATATCCAGAAACTATTGAATTTACATGAGCTAATGGAACTGCCATTATCTCGGTAGTCCCTTCATTAGCTCCCATCGCTAACTTATGACAGTGAATAGATTTTCCCTTAACATTCTTCTCAAGTACCTCAAAAGTCTCAGGAATAGGCTCAAAGCAATGAATTATTGCCTTTGGGAACTCCTTAGATAGTGGAATGGCAGTCTGACCAATATTCGCTCCAACATCAAAAATTGTTGTGATTTTGTCGGTTCCGAGTATTCTTTGAACATCAAGAAACCAATCTAGTCCAGGTGGAAGATTCTTGCGAAGCTTGAGATACCAACCTGACTTCTTAATCACTTCATGAATTTGTTTTTTTATATACATAAAATCATCAATCGTCTATTACGTAATCGAGAACAAAACTACCCTAACTATATTGACCTGAAATAATACGATACCCATGCGAGCGTTCATAGGCCGCTCTTCTATTCCGTACTTTATGCTGAACACTTTTAGGAAAAAACTCTGCTATACGACTTATCTGAGTTTTTTTTCTCCATTGATTGTAGTGCTCAGCTACCGGTTCTGCAAGAACTTCAGTCCATTGCTTAGTAATGTTCTCTACAGAAAACTCTTCAGCTCGCTTAAGCCCATTAGTAACTATTTACTGGTACAGTTCAGGATTCGACTTGATTTGTTTAATTTTCTCAAGCACATTCTGGGGTGTTTTGACTTCGATGTAATCTAGCTCTGATTGCCTAAGATCACGGAAGGCTGGTTCTGGTCCAAGCAAGGCTGGTACTCCGGCATGCCACGCATTAACTAGCTTACTAGCTGGTTTGACTAACGCGTCTTTCTCAGTGAGATTGCGTACAGCTAAAACTAAGTCATTTGTGCTATAGTCGTGCCACATGAGCGGTCCTTTTTCTGGTAGACTATCTATTTTGAGTTTTACGCCAAGTTTTTCAAGTTCTCGTTGAAACTCAGGAGAGCGGAATGATTTATCTAGATTAAATTCTTGTCCTTTGAAGACAATATTTTCAATCATACTATCTCTTTCTTTAAGCCTTGGGATAAGACCGGGCTGAGGCCAATGAGGTATTAGTCTGTCTGTTTCAGAATTTACATTGGCTTTGTTTTGTACAATAGTAAAATCACAAAGAGCTGGTTTAAAGCTATCACTACGACAACCCACAACGAATGAGTTAAAAGTTGCATCTCTAATGCCAAAATCAAAACAACTAACTACATTAATTTGTCCAGGAATAAACCTGTCAGAGATTGACACGTTGAGATTCTTGGCCTTTAAATACAAATAAGTAAGAATAATTCAGAAAATTCAAATAGCTCAGGCCATTCTTTAGGGTACTTTACTACAAATGTAACAGGGTATGGGAGAAAAGAGTTAGTCATCTAAATAAGACCTCCTACAAAAGTACGAATTTTAGCTAAAAATGCTGATCCCTCTCGTACGATACAAAAAATAGACGGGGGCAGACAAATCATATAGTTCAATAGTTCCGTAGAAAGTCACCACATATTTAATAAAACCTACGAACTATTAACTAAGTTAACCTATTAAGAGACACTTTACAATAAGGTCATGTAACAAAAATTAGTGGGATGCGTCTGGAGAAGAAAAAAAATTTATCTTGATATCCATGAACTGTCTTTTTGGTGGTCACTCTAAAGTTAACAAACAAGGAAAAACCGAGAAAGGACACTAACTCATAAACATGATAACATCTAGAATAGAATATTCTTAGATTTAAATCTAAATTTTAGTTATTTTGAAGATGCCTATTACAGTTAAAAAATAAGATAATGATTGATCAAAAACTACTACTTGTATTACCAGTTCCGTTCAGAATAAAAGACAATCAGCTACTATTTGAATTACAAGCTTGCAATGGATTAGAGCGATGGGCGGATAATTTTGGCTCTGTAGTAATAGCTGCTCCAATAATTCCTGAAACTTTAGCAGAACAAGAGGAAATGTTAGTTTGGCGAGATACCTTAACCCTGGAGAAGCCAGAAAGATTTGAATTTATCCCCCTGCCTTGGGCTTATTCTTTGCCTAAATTTTTGATTTGTTACCCATCAGTAAGAAATCAGTTGAGAGAGAAGATTATTGAATGCTACTACCTTTGTTTCTCGATTGGCTACTTATGGGGGGACTGGGCAGCAATAGCTGCACTAGAAGCGCGCAAGTTAGGTAAAGATTATGCCATTTTAACGGATCGAGTAGAATACCAAGTGCTTAGGACTATTTCAAGAGAGACTAGCCTACCAAAGCGAATTAAATCTGAGATTATCGCCTATTTAATGGAAAAATATCATAAATTTATTATTAAAAATTGTAGTCTGGGTTTATGGCATGGGAAAGATTGCTACATGGAAAACATTTCGCTTTGTAAAAATAGTCATTTAATTCATGATATCCATCTGAAAGTATCAGATCAGATTGACCCAACAGCTTTAGAAAAGAAATTAGAATTGATAAAAACTGAGACTATACTTCAGATTTGTTACGCGGGAAGACTAGAGAAGATGAAGGCTCCTTTAGACTGGGTAAAAGCACTCGGTAAAGCAAGGGAACTAGGAACTAATTTCCAAGCTGCTTGGTTTGGCGACGGTTCTTTATTTGAAGAAACTAAAAACCTAATCGCTCAACTTAATTTAGATGATTGTATCAAGTTAGTAGGATTTATGAGAAATCGTCAAGATTTATTTCAACAAATTAAAGACTCTCACCTAATGTTATTCACTCATATCACCCGCGAATCACCACGATGTTTGCTAGAGTCTTTTATATGTGGAACACCTATCGTCGGTTATCAGAGTTTCTATGTAGATGATTTAGTCGAGGAGTATGGTGGAGGATATTTTGTCGATTGTCATAACTGGCAAGCTTTAGGAGAAATTTTGTTTAATCTTTTTCAAAACAGGGAAAAATTAATTGAATTAACGAAGAAAGCGGCCCAAAATGGGAAAAGATTTAATGATGAAAGTGTTTTTTACGAACGTAGTCAGCTGATTAAACAGACATGGTTCAAAAATTGAAATGGACCCCAAAACCTGGACAGGGGTATAAGCTCTAAATTACAAAAAAAGTTTTATCTATTCTCCTGCTATACATGGGTTGAACAAGGAAACTCATACTCATCAAGAAAGGATCAGTTCGGAGCAAATGTATTTACTGTGACAGGTACCAGAAAAAAACTCTCAATTTAGATGAAAAACTTGAAGCCTTGCAGAAAAAGGTAGAAAATTATCAGTTTTAGCGGTTCTTCAGGACACATAGACCTCAAGATTTATTTACAATAAAAAATGAGCTTCTATTCTCTACAAGCTAGAATTGATTGAAATTATGTTAAATCTTGTAAATGTTACTCAAGATAGTTTTAAAATATCTTTTGCTCCCCTATTACTAGAAGAGATATATGCTTCAACAGATGCGCCTGAAAATGGAGCGATGGTGGTAATGAGTGGAACAGTACGCAATCAAACAAGCGGCAAAGCAGTAACCTATCTAGAGTATCAGGCATATGAACCAATGGCTCTAGAAATCTTTGGTCAAATAGCGAAGGAGATTCGGCAAAAATGGACAGATGTCAATCGTTTAGGGATTCATCATCGCATCGGAAGTTTAAAGATCGGTGAGATTAGCGTTCTAGTTGCTGTTGGTTGTCCACATAGACTCGAAGCCTTTGAAGCTTGTCGCTACGCTATTGATACTCTTAAGCATAATGCTCCTATCTGGAAAAAAGAACATTGGCAAGATGGTTCAAGTAATTGGGTGAGCATTGGAGCTTGTGAAGAGGAAAACAGTCGTAGATAGATCAACAATCATAAACCCTCAGAATTACTTTTTTTCCTGGCACATGAATTATCAGATTTTTACTTGGGATCGTTCGTACTCATCTCTTCGTTTTAAAAGGCCATGGATAGAATCTTTTTATCTGTTAGGTTTGTTATTGGCAGCAATTTTATTGTTTGGTTTGCATCTAGGCAGTCTTCCTTTAACATCTGAAGAGACTCTAGTTGTAGAAAATGCTCGGCAAATTCAAGAGAGGACGATGGTTTTTCCTCTAGTGCCAAGATTAATTTCTTTAAGTTCTGCTCTATTTGGCATCAATAATGCTTGGACAATTCGTCTCCCCTGTGCTTTATTAACAGCGATCTCTGTTCCCCTTCTCTATAGCTTGAGTCGTGAGTTATATGTGACAAGATGGCCTGGACTTTTTGCTTCTTTGATGTATTTAATGTCCCTGCCTGTTGTTTGCTCTGGTCGTTTAGCTAATATTACAGGTGCTAGTCTTTGTTTTATGGTCTGGACGATAGCTTGTCTCTTGCGCTCACGTCGAAATCTTAGTTGGAGTCTTGGAGTTGGTCTTGGCCTAACGCTAATGATTTTAACCGATGGAATAAGCTTTTTAATTCTAGCTACAGTTATTGTCGTATTTTTAAGTTGGGATACCCCTAGATTACTAACTTCACGTTACTTTTTAACCGGAGTTTTCTTGGGGATGCTGCCTAGTCTTCTCTGGTATGCTTTGTTTTTCCAAGAAATTCCTAACCTTGTTTTGCTGTTTAGGATGCCTTTAGGACGTTCTTGGCACACTTTCTTAGATTTTTTGGTTCTCTCAGTTCCTTGGTTTGTCTTTTGGGCTTCTGGAGTGAAATTGGCTATTGAATCTCGTTCTTGGGGATGGGCTAAATTAATTCTAGTTTGGCTGGGGGTGAGTTTAAGCTTTGTCCTGTTATTTTCCTTGAAAGTACCTGAGTTAATTTTACTCTCTGTCCCCACTCTCTCCCTAGCTGGGGGGACGATTTTAGCTGGGATCAAGACGTTGCCAAGTGAACGATCTTACCCTTGTTTCTGGAGTACTCTTTTTTCATCTCTTTCTGTTTTAGTGGGTGTTTTTTCCCTTGGACTTTTTTATAAAGTAATTTTTAATTTATTAGCGGTTCAGCAGATTGTTTTATTTATTTTTCTAGCTTTAACAATTACTTTATCTCTAACTGCTTTACAGATCGAACGAAGAGATCAGCAGTTCATAGTAACTCTTTTTTGGGGTATGTATCTTGTCTTGCTTTTGTTTTTGAGTTCTCTCTACTGGACTAGACTGGGTTGAAAGCGCTTTATAGGCAGATAGAAGAGATCTTCTTAAAGTAAGACCTCTAACACATCGCCAGCGCTTCAACTTACTATCTAGTTTTTAATTATTCTTCGTCGTCTTCAAACCCAATTTCTTCAAGTTTGATATGTTTTCTGCCTAGTACTATTTTAAACTCAGTACCTGGCTCTAATCCCATTTGTCTGGTATAGGCTGCCCCAATGAGTAAATTGTTATTGTTTTGCACACTTATTCTATAGCTAGCAGAGCGGCCGCCTTTACCTTTTCCATTGGGAGAACTATCTAAATCTATTCCTTCTGCATCGATTAAGGCATTAAGAAACTTCATCATATTGACTCGCTTAACGCCATTTTTAGTCTCTGTATAATAGCCACAAGCTTTCGCTTTTTCTTCTTTGGGTTCATGTTCTAGTTGTCTAACTTTATCGAGCAGTGCTTGTCCAGTTAATGGTGTAGTTTGCTTAGTTTTACTCATCAATTTTGAGGGTTATGATTGATCCGAAGGTTTTTGGACTGAGTCTTTTTACGTTAAGTCTAACAAGACAAAAGAATAGACTCTTATTTTCCTTATAATAAACTATATTACACTCATCAAGGACAATGATTCAATTCAGGTTGTCAATGTCATCTTTTTCTTTTAAGAGATAGTGTGTTGTTTACTTACTTCAACTGATTGATGATAGACTTACTTAGTAATAGAGCAGTTGTGTTCTTGAAGAAAAATATATAAAACTTTAAAATAAGGAAAGAGATAATGAAGTTGACCACCAAAGGTCATTATAGTGTAAAAGCTTTACTAGATATAAGTTTACAGCCAGGTTATGGACCAACTTCTGTTAAAGAAATTGCTAAGCGTCAAAGTTTACCTGCTCCCTATTTAGAAAAGCTAATGATTGAACTGCGGAAAGGTGGACTGGTTAAATCAGTACGAGGACTACAAGGAGGCTATCAGTTAGCTTTACAACCTGAGCAGATTTCTTTAGGAAAAATTTTAGAAGTAGTAGGCGAAACCAGTTTACCACTTCCTCATCTTCAAGTGCACAGTGAACAGGTTGAGGACTGGGTAACTCTTACTATCTGGCGACATTTACATCAAAAAATTATTCGAGCTTTAGATAGCTTAACACTTGCTGATTTATATTATGATGCAAGGAGTGCCCAAGCATTACAAGGTGAACAGGTCAATTTTATCGTCTAAGAAAGGACACAATGAAGAAAGAAGCTAGAATATATTCTGGAGGTTGTCACTGCGGTTCTGTTCGGTTTCAGGTAGAGGTTAAAGAATATAAGGCTATTGACTGTAACTGTTCAATATGTACAAAGAAAGGCTTTCTTCATTTAATTGTTTCACCTGAACAATTCTTACTCCTTTCAGGTAAAGAATATCTAACAAACTATACATTTAATACAAATACAGCTAAACATACTTTTTGCCGTGTTTGTGGCATACATTCTTTTTATACTCCCCGCTCCCATCCTAATAAAATTGATGTCAATGTGCGCTGTTTAGATGGGAATATTTTGGCTGATTTTCAGATAGAGTCTTTTGATGGTAGAAACTGGGAAGACAATATTACTCAAATTACAGAAAAAGAGTCAATTTAGGTGTGGTCATCAAGATTAATTACCACTTTCTCTTTAAGTTCTCTAGTCTTAGTACTCGCTGCGCTGATCGATTATCTTGTCAGTGACCCTAAAGGGTGGTTACATCCTACTATAGTTATGGGATGGCTGATTAAAATTGCCACTAAGTTGAGCCTATCTTGGACAGAGCAAAAAGAAGGCCGTCGTCTGCTTGGAATTTTACTCAATTTAGGGTTAGTTTTAGGAAGTGCTGGACTGAGTTGGTCAATCATTAAGGTAAGTACTTGGCTGCATCCTCTATTAGGATTAGGGGTAGAATGTAGCCTCTTAGCTAGTTGTTTTGCTGCTAGAAGCCTCAGAAATGCAGCTATGGAGGTTATTTCTCCTTTAGTAGATGGCGCGTCTTTATCAGAGGTTCGTCTGATTTTGAGTCAATATGTAGGGAGAGATACTGGAGAGCTATCTGAAATAGAGATTTTAAGAGCAGTCTTAGAAACTGTAGCTGAAAATACAACTGATGGAGTCACAGCGCCTTTGTTCTATGCCATATTAGGGGCATTAATACCAGGAGTGGGTCCTGTTCCTGTAGCTTTAGCCTACAAAGCGGCTAGTACTTTAGATTCAATGATTGGCTATCGGAAGGAACCTTATATAGATCTGGGTTGGTTTAGTGCGCGTTTAGAGGACTATCTAACCTGGATACCCTGTCGTTTAACTGTTCTAACCTTGGCACTTTATTCTAAAAGACCGCAAGCTGTTTTAGCCCTTTGTAGAAGAGATGGACCAAAAGATCCTAGTCCTAACTCAGGATGGAGTGAATGTGTTTATGCAGCCATCTTAAATGTGCGGTTAGGAGGAAATAATAGTTATCAGGGAGTGATTAAAGAAAAACCACTTTTAGGAGACGATAAAGAACCTATTTCTCCGGGCAAAATTGAACAAGCATTGAACTTAATGAGGGTCTGTTTTTTACTCTGGTTAGCTGTAGGGGTAGGAATTTTAGCAGTACAGAAAGGATTACTCTAGTCAGAACAAGATCACTTGTAATAGGAAGAAAATTGTCCAAAAAAAAGTTAAGTTTTGGTTTAAAAACTGCTTGACAAGTTGTTTCATCTCATATATTGTTGGCTTAGCTGTTGCCCAGCTAAATGGTATAAATAAAAACAAAAGAAAAAAAACCAGCAATTATGACTGATACAAATCAAGTCTCTCTTCTAACTTTCCTCGAGCCTTTTGGCTCTGATATTTTGTACATAGAACAACCTGCTGAAGTTCTCGAAGGTAGTATCGAGGAAATTCAGGACCCAACCCTTAAGCCTGAACTGCAAGATGATAATGTAGCTGAGATTATCACTACGCCCGCTGACAATCTGGCAACTCCTGAAACATATTATATTACGTATGATACTACGTATGCTATGTGTGCGTGTGTACAGATGTATGATCCTCCTCTAATACAACTGCAAGATGATAATGTAGCTGAGAGTATCACTACGCTCGATGACAATCTGGCAAATTCTGAAGTCATCCCTGCAGTTACAGACGATAGCTTGAGCTTCACCTCCTACTTCACAGTTCCTGACCAGGAAAGTTCTGAAGCTATAACCCCGTTGGTTTACTATACCTTTGACAGTCAAGATCCTATTCTGAATGACAACTCGGCAAGTACTGATATACAGTTTTTCCAGACTGCCAACTACAATGAATCGGCTCTAATACAGCCGCTTAGCATTCCTAACAGCTTTCGCATCCACGAAATTCAGGGAGCAGGACTTAGGTCAGCACTAGAAGGTACAACAGTAACCAATGTAACTGGGATAGTAACTGTACTAGCGAGCAATGGATTCTATCTCCAAGATCCTAATCCAGATAACAACGCAGCAACTTCAGAAGGTATCTTTGTTTTCACAAGCTCAAGACCGACCGTCAGTGTAGGTGACTCTATTCGACTCGATGGAAGGGTCGTGGAGTTCTCCTCTGGTGGGAATCAAGACAATCAGCCAATTACACAGCTAGATAGAACAGCCAACATAAATGTACTATCAAAAAACAATGAATTACCAGAAGCAATCGTCATAGGCGCAGCAGGCAGAAAACCCCCCACAGAAAGCTTCTATCCAGAAGGCGGCGGGATCTTCTTCTATGAAAGTCTCGAAGGAATGCGGGTAACAGTCAAAGATGCAATGGCAGTAGGTGCAACCCTGAACTTTGCCACTAATGCCCAAATCTGGACAGTCTCAGACCAAGGAAAAGAAGCAACAGGCATCAACAGTAGAGATGGGATTACAATTTCACCAGGAGATTTTAACCCAGAACGCATTCTAATCAATGATGCTCTCTTTCGGGGGTTAGTTAGTGAGCCAGGTGATAACAATCCTAGATTCACGATTCCCACAGTCAATGTAGGGGATTTATTAGGAGATGTCACAGGAGTAGTCAGTTACGGCTTTGGCAACTATCAAGTCTTGATGACTGAACCATTTTTACGATCTCCTGGCGGCTTGCAAAGAGAAGTGACCAACATAGTAGGCACAGAAGATAGATTAACTATCGCTAGTTATAACGTAGAGAATCTAAATCCATTTTCAGGAGTAAGGTTTGATGATCTAGCCCGGCAAATCATCAACAACCTAAAAGCGCCAGACATTATTGCCCTACAGGAAATTCAAGACAATAATGGACCGATAAATGATGGTGTAGTTAATGGGGATCTGACCTATCAAACATTAATCAAATCAATTGTCGCTTTTGGTGGACCAACCTACCAGTTCGTAAATATAGATCCAGAAAATAATCGAGATGGTGGACAACCTGGTTCTAATATCAGAGTGGGCTATCTTTACAACCCAGAAAGAGTGGGCTTAGTAGCTGGTTCAGTTAGAAGAATCACCGACCCGAATGTCACTGAAGAGGATGATGTAGATGCCTTTCAAAGCACCCGCAAACCTCTAGTAGCCACTTTCACCTTTAATGGGGAAGAAGTGACCACAATTAACAATCACTTCACCTCCAGAGGGGGGAGTAATCCTTTGTTTGGGACGACTCAGCCACCAGTGGTGGCAGGTGTAGAAAGAAGAAATGCTCAAGCCCAGGTAATTAGCGACGAAATAGATAAAATTCTGGCAACAGATCCAACAGCTAATGTGGTGGTTCTAGGAGATCTAAACAGCTTTGACTTTGAGCAGCCCGCACAAATACTCAAAGGTCTAGATGCACCAGTTTTAAAAAATCTCAATGAAACACTGCCACAAGCAGAACGCTATACTTTCAACTTCCAAGGCAACTCCCAGCCATTAGACCACTTATTAGTAAGTAATCATCTAGCGGCTGATGCGAAGTATGATATCGTTCATGTCAACGTGGATTTTGCCGAACAGCCAGCAGATCACGAGCCAATTGTCGCATCACTCAACCTACCTAAGACACAACCACCAACGCCAAAGACTTTCACCCTGCAAATTCTTCACGCTTCAGATCAAGAAGCAGGTGTTCCTGCCTTTAGAGATATTCCAGGATTTTCAGCAGTACTGAATGCTCTAGATGGTAAGTATGCAAATACCATAAAATTAACCTCTGGGGATCTATACATTTCGAGTCCTTTCTTTAATGCTAGTCAGGATATTTACGATAATGCTTCTACGGGTAATCCTGCTAACCAAGCGGGTATTGCTGACATCTTGATCCAAAACGAATTAGGCTGGGATGCAGCATCTCTTGGTAACCATGAATTTTCTGGTGGGGATAGTAACTTCTTTAATCTAGTAGCTTCTAATCCCAACTGGGTCAATGGGACAAAAGGCGGGGTCGGTATCGGTGCAGGTGGTTATCCAGGGACATTATTCCCTTATTTAGCCAACAATGTTGATTATAGCAATGTCAATCTTCCTAGTCGCTTAAGTGAGGTAGCCAATGGTGGTGCTCCTTTACCTAATAGCTTAACCGGAAGCGTGGTAGAAGATGTTAACGGGGAAAAAGTCGGCATTATCGGCGTTGTCACCCCTTATCTTGCATCCATCGCCAGCATCGGTAGAGTAGAGGTTACGACCAAGGATGCTAATGGAAACAATATTACGCCATCTACCCCAATCTCTGTTCAAGTTGACTCAATCATTGCCAACATTAAGCCTGAAATTGAAGCTTTAACAAGCAAGGGAGTCAACAAGATAATTCTGATGACTCACCTGCAAGAATCACCCATCGAACAGGCTTTAGCGCAAAAATTGGCTAGTTTAGGTCTACCGGTTGATGTTCTCATTGGGGGCGGTGCTCACCGAGTTATGTCATCAAGTACAGGAATGCCACCTTTAAGAGATGACGAAACCCAACAAATTACTGGGGATTTGATACAACCTTACCCACAGCCTTTCACCAGTGCTGATAGAAAGAATACGGTTTATTACGTCAAGACAGCAGCGAATTATCGTTATCTGGGTCAATTAATCGCCAATTTTGATGAAAAAGGGGTAATCACCAGTATTGGAGATGGTAGCGGACCATATGCCACTGATATAGCTGGAGTAGATCGCCTTTACACTGAGAATATTACAACCCTTGACCAGGTAAAAGCTAAAGCAGATCCTGAAGTAGTCAAGATTTTAGAAGGGGTTCGCAGTTTCGTTAACGCTCAAGATGCCAATGTTTTTGGACAAACCAATGTTTTCCTCAATGGTGTCAGAGGTGATGTCAGAACTCAAGAAACCAACTTAGGTAACTTAAGTTCTGATTCCCGCGATTATTACGCTGAAGCCTATTTAAAGGAAAATAATAATCTACTACCTGGCTTCAATAAGATTGATATCTCCTTCGGAAATGGAGGTAGTATTCGGGATTCTATTGGACAGCCCGATGTCGAAGTTCTCACCTCAAATTTATTAAGTCAACTCTCTACCGAAGCTAACCCAGAAGTAGGCAAAGAAGCAGGCGATGTCTCTCAACTTGATATTGCCAACTCTTTAAGGTTTGATAGTCAACTTGTTGTCGGTACAGTAACAGCAGCAGGCTTCCTACAACTTGCTGAACACATGGTATCGGCGGTAGAACTCATCAGTGGTCGCTTTGGTCAGATCGGTGGATTTAAGTTTAGTTTTGACCCAGATGCGGCTGCAGGCAATCGAGTTCAAAGTCTCGCTTTAACCGATGAAACGGGCAAAAGTGTCACGACCATTGTTAAAAATGGAGAACTAGCTGTTGATCCTAATCGGATCTTTAGTGTTGTCACCTCTGCGTTCTTAGCTACTGAAAGCAGTGGTTCTGGCACTGGTGGCGATGGTTATCCTCTCGTCATTAAAAATGTAGTCAGACTGGCTGACCTTGATGACCCCGCTTCTCTAGGAAAGTCTAATCTAGCATCAGGTGGAGAACAAGATGCCTTAGCTGAGTATCTGGCAGCTTCCTACAATAAGGAAAAAGGACAAGCACCCTTCTCTAAAGCAGATACACCCCGCTCACAAGATGAACGTGTCCAAAACCTCAATTTCCGTCAGGATACAGTTCTAGATGGTATTGGTAATCCACCGCCTAGAACCGTTTTTGGTACTCCAGGCGATGATACTTTCGACTCAGTTGCGCCTGGTCAGAAAAACTTTGTTGGTGATAACCAAATTCTCTCGACTGGAAGCGGCAACGACACTGTTGATGTGACTTTTGCTCCTGGAGGCAACCGCATTGATACAGGTAGTGACGATGATCTGATCTTTGCAGGCACCAACAACCGCATTATTGCTGGCACAGGTGACGACCTAATTTTCTTCGGAAAAGGCGGTAACAACTTGGTTACAGGTGGTCAAGGTGCTGATCAATTCTGGTTGGTTAGCGATACTGGCGAGTTACCCACTACAGCTAACACGATTAGTGATTTCAATTTGACCGCAGGCGATGTCCTTGGTTTTGCTAATACTAGCCTTGACTTCGACTCACTCACACTGGTTCAAAGCGGTTCCAATACCCTCATTAAAGGTCTTGGTCGTGATTTGGCTATCTTGTCCAATGTCCGCGCTAATAGCTTAAATGAGTCTGCTTTTGTCTTTGCTTAAAGCTACTGATTGAGTTTTCAATCTTATCTATCTTAGAGACGCACTATACTATATGGTGCGTCTCTTCTAAACAACTTAATCACCCTTCACCATATTTAACCGCTCTCCCATAGCAATAAATAAAGGTAAAGATAGATTGATCACTAAAAGACGTATTAGATGCCCTAGAGTCACAATATCTACATGCTCAGTCAAATTTGTCGCAATCAAAATCATTTCTGGTGAACCACCTGGTGCTGTAACTAATAGGCAGGTTAACCAGTCCCAATCTGTTAAAATTTTGGCTATAACTGCAGCTACTATAGCTGTTAAAAAGGTCAACCCGATTGGTACTATCGAAGTGAGCAACATTTTTAGTTTAAAATTGCCATAAATTGCCCAATATTCCCCTATGGTAATACCTAGTAAAATCTGCCCTAGTATATTAATAGCTGGTGGTAAGTTAAAACTATCTAATTGACTCCAGGAACTAGTATTTATAATCGCAACAAAGACTAAACCAGTCAAGATGGAGCAAAAGAGAGGGGCTGCGGGTATCTTCAGCTTACTACCTATCCTCACACAGACTAGAGTAACTGTAAATAAAGCAATTAATATACAGAAATGAACAATACCTAGATTGAATTGAGTCAACGTAGTTAAGATAATCCTAACATCAGTCTCATTGGGTATCTTAACTAAAGCAGGAATTACTAAAACAACTGTAGTAAAGCGAATCAATTGAATCAGCGAAACTAGAGAAATATTTCCACCATAGTCCGCTGCAATACTAGCCATTACTCCTATATTTCCTGGTACTGTTGCTAGCATCCCTGTCAAGATATCTGTTTTCTGCAAATAAGCATAGAGATAGCCAATTATTCCCCCAGAAACTATCAGAAAAATAGCCAGAAATACTAGAAGAGGTAGTTGTTTAGATAACTCTAAAATATAGCTATGTTCTAGAGAAACCCCAATAGAAAGACCGACTAAAATTTGTCCTACTTTGCGCGCATTGGGATTAGGTTTCGCTTCAGGATGCTCCAAATAGCGATAGAGATTGAAAATGATAGTCCCAGAGAGAATTCCACTCACTAACCAACTTCCACCACCTAATCCTAACCCATTGAGAACTAAACCTAAAAATAAGCCAGTTACCATCTGTAGAATAACCAACATAAAGGGTTCCTTCACTTAACTTCCACCTCCTAACAGGAAAAGACTCAACAAAGTTCCAGTATTCCAAAGACTGTGCAATAACATAGAGGAGAGAAGATTCCGACTTCGCTGATAGACGAAACCTAAAACAATACCTAAAACAGTTAAAGGTAAGACTTCTGAGAGGTTTAAATGAGCAAGTGCAAACAAAAAACCACTTAAAATAATGGCACCCCAAACAGGTAAATAACGAGTCAAAGAAGGTAATAGAAAACCTCTGAATAACATTTCCTCATAAAAAGGCGCAGCTAGACAAGCAGTGATAAAAAAGATCAATAAAACCCAAACATTTTGAGTTTCTATTGCTAGAAAAAGTAGAGGGTTACTTCCTCCCTGTCCCTGCCAAATTTGTTGGTTGAGTAAAGAGATAAGAACCACTAAAGGTAATGCAACCAAGTAACCCCCTATTCCTTGTAAAAACCAATTACCTTTCCATTCCAATTTAAACCAGTCCTTCGGTAAAGGAAAAAATGGTTTGATTGATAAATAGAGAATACTTAATCCTGCTGCAGACATCAAAGTATAAGTAATTAGAATTTTAATTGCTTGCAATAGTAAATTACCCTCTAAAGCTTTGGTATCAAATAACTTCACTACTAGAGGTAAAATTAGAAAGACTATTCCCTGACTAACTAGGAAAAACCCCACCACAAAAACCTGTAAAATTGTTTCCCATGTCCAGGGTGTTTCCCAAGCAAGATCATTTGC
>CASBQB010000256.1 GCA_949127655.1 Chroococcales cyanobacterium PMM_0086
AAAAACTCTTTTCGCGGGGAAGACTTTGTTAACCGTGAAAAGTATTTTCAGCAAATTGGGGAGCAATATCAGTTATCTCAACAGGTCAGACAAACAGTTAATTTTTCTCAAGGAAACTTGCTCAATATTCTAGACTCACCGAGAAAATATGATATTATATTTTGTAGGAATGTTTTAATTTACTTAGATTCTGTTATTTGTGACCAAGTAATGAGGGGACTAGAGCGCCTATTAACTCCAGGAGGAATTCTGTTTGTCGGCTCCGCAGAAACTGGCAAAGTTCCTTTAGATAAATTTGTTTCTCTACGTCAACCCTTCACTTTTGCTTACCAAAAAATTACCCCAAAAGAGATAGAAACTAGAACAAAGCCGCCTAAAAACCAGCAGCAAGAAACCCTCAGAAAACCACCTGTTATTATTAAATCTACAAATCTTCAGCCGTCAGTTAAAGCAAGTCTAGATGAAGCTAGGAGATTAGCAGATCAAGGAAAATTAACAGAGGCTATCAGTCTATCTCAAGTCTATCTCAAAGAGAATTCTTTGAGTGGGGAAGGCTATCTCTTACTAGGGGAACTATACCAAGCAATCAAAAATGATCAAGAAGCAGAACAGTGTTTTAAAAAAGCACTTTATCTAAACCCTAATAACTATCAAGCACTTACTCATCTTCTACTCTTAAAAAAATATCAAGGTGCTTTGACGGATGTCAATGTTCTTAAAAAGCGCTTAGAAAGGTTAACCCACTCTTAATTAAACCCATTTCTTGGGTCAACTGAAGGAGATATTGATGAATTCATTAATAGTCAGAATTAGATTTGTGAATTTGGTTAATTAAGTTAAGATGATATAATGTCAAGATCAAAGAAATGATTTAAAGTAGTAAACATGTATCAAAATAAATATAGTGAGTACAAAGAAAATTATAAAGATCCTGATTGCTGCGTTATGAAGAACGGATGCAGTCATTGAGATCTACAACAGATAAAAATAACTAAGCTGTTGACATACTGCAGTTACTCTCGGTAGGAGATCTCCAAAATTACTTAGGGAGTTTTCCTATTAATAATTATATATCTCACATTTTTATCAGCCACTGAAATCTTAAGGAAAGCCATTAATTGGTTCATTCAGAACTGACAGAAGACTGCCATATAATCTGATCAGTAATTTTTATACGGCAACATAACCCTAATTGAAAGCCCGAAAAATTCTTTAGGTTATTAATTAAGTACAAATTAGATAAAATGGATAGGAAATAGAGCAATGGCGAAGTGGAAAATTAAAGATCAAACACTGTTGGGTTATTCAGTTCCTATAATCTTGTTTATTCTTTTTGCGGGACTAGTTTACTTGAACGGCGCACAGACAAAAAGCATTCTTGATCAATTGGTAGAATCTCAGGGATCGGTCTTGTCAACAAATAAAATGAGCTTGAAAATTTCCCTAATGGCTCGGCAAGTACGTGGTTATATGCTGGTTAAAAATGTAGAAGGAGCAGCAGAAACCTATGCCAAAGAAAGAGACAATTTTAAAGAAGCTGCTAAACAGGCAGAAAGCACAATAAAAATAATAGGGACATCTAAGGAACAAGAAAATCTAGATAAAGTGATGTCACTTTTTAATGAGTTTACAGATCTAGCAGCCAAAACTTTTCAGCTAATTGATCAAGATAAACAACCAGAAGCAATTGCTCTCTATCTGCCAAACTCCAAAAGAATTCTCGGTAATCTGAATCAATTGGTTGATCAGATTAATGAAATAGAACTAGCTAAGGTGAAGGGCAATCTTGATAACACCCGTGGTTCTATTAATTTTATTCAATTAATGTCGATTGTGATGGTGGCGATCTGCATTATCGCGGCCTATTTTGTGGCCTCAATAACCCAAAAAAGCTTAGATAGTATGATCAACGAAATAAAACAAACAGAGATTCAAACCCAAAACAGCTTCGGCATTCTGATCAATCAAATGCAAGAATCAGGGATTTCAGTAATCACCTCAGCTACAGAATTGGCTGCTTCAGGAAAACAACTTGAAGCGACCATCACACAACAAGCGGCCTCCATTACAGAAGTAGCAGCTACCGCTAAAGAAATTTCAGCCACATCAGGTCAATTGACCCGCACAATGGAGGGGGTAGGTCACACAGCTAAAAATACCGCACACGCTGCTAGTGATAGTCAAAAAAACTTGATAGACATGGAAAAGACAATGCTTCAATTAGCAGAAGCAACACATTCAGTGGCTGCCAAATTGGGAACAATGAGCAGCAAAGCCAACAATATTAATAGCGTTGTGTCCACCATTACTAAAGTTGCAGTTCAAACTAACTTACTATCATTGAATGCAGCCATAGAAGCAGAAAAAGCAGGGGAATATGGGGCAGGGTTTTCTGTCGTAGCTAGAGAAATCAGACGCTTAGCAGATCAAACAGCAGTAGCCACCCTAGAAATAGAACAGATGGTCAAAGAAATGCAGGGAGCGGTCTCTACAGGGGTGATGGAGATGGACAAGTTTACTAAAGAAGTAGAACAGGGAGTAGACA
Organism: Chroococcales cyanobacterium PMM_0086; assembly: GCA_949127655.1. Lineage (GTDB taxonomy): Bacteria > Cyanobacteriota > Cyanobacteriia > Cyanobacteriales > Microcystaceae > CAISPN01. The sequence goes on from CASBQB010000256.1 coordinate 2,546, forward strand.
ATGTGCACAGTATTAGCGTGAAGTTGGAATCAATTATCGAACAAGTGCAAGACCTGACACCCCAGTTTCAGGATGTAAGCGATAGTATGGAAGGACAGTTTGAGGGAGCGCAACAGATAAGCGGTGCGATGGAACAATTAAATGAAGTCTCTTCTCATACCACAGACTCTTTAAGGAGGATTAATGAGGCAATTGGGCGATTAAATCAGGTTTCCCAGAATTTACATCAGGAAATAGCTAATTTTCAAGGTGGACGCGTTTAAGCAAGTATTACTCTATTTGGAATTGAAGAAATTGGTCTATTGAACGAGATATTGATCAATTCATTAATAGTCAGAATTAGATTTGTGAATTTGGTTGATTAAGTTAATATAATATCATCTCAAGATCAAAGAGATGATGTGCAATAGTAAACCTGTATTAAAATTAACCTAATGAGTACAAACAAAATCATTAAAATCCTGATTGCTGCAGCTTGGATTGATGGAGAAATTCAACCAGAAGAGCGCGATTACTTACACAAAATGGCAACTGAGCAAAATCTGATTGATGATCCTGAAATTAAATTACTACTTTTAGCAGATAAACCAATCCCTTCTAGTGATTGTCATCGTTGGGTCAAAGAATATTTAGGTGAACATCCGACAGTAGAAGATTATCGAGCATTAATAGGAACATTAGGTGGTTTAATTTATGCTGATGGCATTGTTGAAGTCCAAGAAGCTGAATTATTAAATTCCTTGGAACAACTTGATCCTACCTTAGAAACAGAGGCTTCTTTTTCAGATAAATTCCTTAAAATTCTGGGTAAATTTACTCGTAAAGTTGCTTATGAAATGCCAAGTTATGAAGAACGAATGCAGTCGTTGAGACCTACAACAGATAAAAATAACTAAGCTGTTGAGATACTACTGTCAATCTTGGTGGTGGATCACCAGAGTCACTCATGGAGTTTCCCCACCAATCTTTATATATACTATACTTTATCAAACCCCCAATCTTAAGGAACTTTAGCAGTTATTAATTACATGTAAAAACTATGTTCACTTCTGTTTTCAATAGTAAAACTTTGCAAGATAGAATAATCACAGGCTTCCTTTTGATGGGAGTACTACTTTTTCTCGTCGCAGCTTTTGGTTGGTGGGGAAATTCACAACTTTCATCCCAATTGAATCAATATTCAGAAAATGCCTTTCCGAGTGTCGATAACTTATGGAAAATCAACGAAGCACAAACTCAAGTCCAGTCTTCAGATAGATTATTTCTGGAGTCTTCTGTCAGTTTTGAAAGAAGACGTAAGGAAATGAAGGCGATGCAAGAGGCTTGGAAAAGAATTGACTCAGGATTTGAGGAATACAACAAACTAAGCAGAGATCCCGCAGAAAACAAACTTTATAAGACATTTAAACCTCTCTGGGATGACTGGGTAGCCAATCATAAAAAGCTTTTAGAAATCAACCAACAATACGAGCAATACAATATTTTAAATCCTAGACAGGTAGAGATAAATGCTCTACTGCAAAATAAAAAAGATAGCCCTGAATTCAACAATTCAGTCAAAGCTATTGAAGTATTCAACAGAATGCTCACATTATCATTAAATCAGGAAACACCTGCTTTCGCTAAAGCTACTGAGAGCCTTCTTGCACTAACTGAATATAACGTCAAACTAGGAGATGAAGCTAAAACCAATGCAGGTAACACTATCAAAACTACTACATTTCTGGCAATTGCCGCAATGTTACTAGGTCCAGCCATAACTATTGTACTAGGTATTATCTTGAGCAATATATTAGTTAAGCAGGTACAAAGCTCCTGTATCCAAATTGCCACATCATCCAATCAAATTGCCGCATCCGGTAAGGAATTAGAAGCTACAGTTAGCGAGCAACAGTCCTCAACAAATGAAGTTACAGCAACAGCTAGAGAAATTGCGGCTAACTCTAAACAACTAGTGAGAACAATTGGGCAAGTTACCCAGATATCAGGAGAAACAGCAGTAGCAGCAGGAGATAGTCAAAATGAACTGGTGAGTATGGAAAATGTGATGCGCGAGCTAGCAGAAGCAACCACATCAATTGCTGCCAAATTGGGAACAATGAGCAGCAAAGCTAACAATATCAATAGTGTTGTGGCTACTATTACCAAAGTTGCCGTTCAAACTAATTTACTATCCCTCAATGCAGCCATAGAAGCCGAAAAAGCTGGGGAATATGGAGCAGGGTTTTCTGTCGTAGCTAGAGAAATCAGGCGCTTAGCCGATCAAACAGCGGTAGCAACCCTAGAAATCGAACAGATGGTTAAAGATATGCAGGGAGCAGTGTCTACAGGGGTGATGGAGATGGACAAGTTTAATAACGCTGTTGTGAAAAGTGTCAGTACAGTTAGCAAGATAAGTCATCAAATTTCCCAAGTAATTGACCAAGTGCAAGCGTTAACCCCTCGTTTTGTCGAAGTTTCTCAGGGCATGGAAGAACAATCTCAGGGAGCAGAACAAATTAGTGATGCTATGCAGCAGTTGAGTCAAGCTTCACAACAAACGACAGATGCTATCAGAGAAACAAATCTGGCTCTAGGCAATTTAGATGATGCAGCTGAACGCTTGCGCGCCAAGATTTCTCGCAACAAGTACAAATCTGAATAGTCGATAGGTTGACTTATGACTGAAGCAGATAACCAGTTAATTAAAAACGAGAAGCGGTCTTTAAACGATTGCTGGAATAAAATAGGCGTGATGGGGGATCATAGTTGTCCTCAACTCAAGACCGTCATACACTGTCATAGTTGTCCAGTCTACTCAGATGCGGGAAGAAGTCTATTTAATCTAGAAGTTCCTCGAGAGTATCTGGAAGATTGGACGAATCTGATAGCGGAAACTCCAGTCAACATAGCAGGAGAGACAAGTCATGGTTCGCTAATGCGGACAACTAAGTCCATTTCTATTATGATCTTTCGTCTAAGCGGTGAATTACTGGCGATGGCTGTCAGATTTTTACAAGAAGTTACCACTCCCTGTGCCATCCATAGACTCCCTCATCGTAGTAATCAACTCTTTTTGGGACTAGTCAATATTCGGGGTGAAACATTGCTTTGTATCTCTTTGAGTCATATTTTATCTTTAACGACAACTAATTCCTCTAAAAATACCTTAATTTCTTCTAGTTTAGGTTCTTTGAATCAAGATCTCCTCAGACGGATGATTGTCGCGGGAACTTCGGAAAATCGCTGGGTCTTTTATGTAGATGAGGTCTTAGGGATGTATCGGTTCTACCCACAGGAATTGAAAGAAGCTCCTGTTGTGATTACTAAAGCTGC
>CASBQB010000257.1 GCA_949127655.1 Chroococcales cyanobacterium PMM_0086
TAATACAGTTAATTTACGGGAAATATATTTAGAAAAATATTCGGAAGATTCAAATAAATTTACTGAAAGATTACATAAGTTTTTAATATTAGACAAAGTATTTGGAATGGCTTCAAAAGCATTATCCCTCATAACAGAACAAGATAAATTGTTTTTGACCTCTAAAATTATTACAGATATTAGACCTATTTTTACGACAGACTCTCCTTTGTTAGATGTTGCAGGAGCAGTTATTTTACATAATCTAAAAATAGAGTATAGACATCAAGATGAGAAGTTAGAATTTTATGTATCTTTAGATATAGATGATATTGAAAAACTCAAAGAACAACTCTTAAGAGCAGAAAATAAAAATAATGTCCTTAAAGCGATTCTCAGTAAATCTGATATATCTCATTTTAATACAGATTAAAGATAGAGAAAAATAAATGTTGATACGCAAATCGAAATAGGAGATAAAAATGTCATTAGCTAACATTCTAGAAAAAGAAAGATTCAAGAAGAATAAATATTCTCAAAAATATCCTGGAGAAGAATTTAAAATATCAAATAGTCTAACAACAGAAGAAGACGAATTAAGGGAGTTATTTGATAAAAAAAATGTTTATTTTTTTAACCAGTCCATAATTAGTGAAAAATCAACTAAAAAAATAGCAAATGAAGAACAAAAGTTGGAGGAGGTATTTAATAGATTAGTTAAACAATGGCTTAGTGAAACTGGAAATATTTCCTCTACCAATGAAGCCTGTATTCATCCTGCCTATCAACAAATTATTGGACTAGGAAAAGAAGCTATTCCTTTACTTTTACGAGAGTTAGAAAAAAAATCAGGTAGATGGTTTTGGGCTTTAAAAGCTATTTCAAGGGAAGACCCTGTGCCTCCTGAGAAAAGAGGAAAGACTAGAGAAATGATTTCTGCTTGGCTTGATTGGGGAAAAAATAAAGGATACATATGGTAAAATATGAAGGGAAATGATTATTGGCAACATCAAAATCAAGAGCAACTTGAAAAATATTATCCTAATCTTAAAAATACACAATATACAATTACTAGCGAAGATACCATTGACTATAACTGCATAGCATGGGCTGCAGAAGATAACCAAACTTGGTGGTGGCCTGATGCCTCTGAACAAAACTACTGGCCACCAAATATTCCAAGACGTGAAACTCTTGACGCTTTTATAAAAGCTTTTCAAACACTTGGATATCAGAGATGTAATATAAGTAGTGAGTTAGAAATTGACTTTCAAAAAATAGCAATTTACGGATTAGATACTCGCCCTACACACATGGCTAGACAATTAAATAATGGAAAATGGACAAGCAAAATTGGTAATTGGGAAGACATAGAGCACGAGCTTGAAGCATTAGAAGGAAATACATATGGTAAGGTTATATTTATGATGAAAAAATTAAAATAACCTTTAAAGGAAAAATAGATTAAAAGGTTAATATTATTTTCTTTTTTTTAAATTGGTAACCTATAGTAATTAGATTTAAAATATATCTATTGGATTCTCTTCTAACATTTGTCTAAAAGATATCCACTGACCATCAGAGGTTAAAACAATAATACTATCTTTTTCTAATTGACTACTAATTACTCAACCCTTCTTCTTTTAAGTTAGGAAAATAAAAAACCAGTGGGCCACCTTGAAGAGCAGGTTAGGCTACTGGCTTAAATAATAATGTTGTTGTTGCTTCTTTTGGGAAATCCAGGAAGGTTAATAACTTGACAATCCTTGAGATTCCTTAGAGGATTGTAGCAGAAGATACGTGTATTTTCTTAAAAAATAATTAAGTGTTTTTAGCCATGCTGGGACGACCCCAGATTACTTGCTCATGTTTATAGATAACCATACCAGGTTTTGCCCCCTTGGGCTTATAGATATGTTTAGGGCGAGTATAGATAACAGGAACTTGTTCACTACCACGAGCTTGACTATAGTAAGCTGTCCAGTTAGCTGCACACTCTAAATCTAACTGATCAGGCTGAGAACCAGGTTCTAGGCGCAGCAAAACGTGACTGCTAGCAATTTGTTGAGTGTGAAACCAGAGATCATAGTCACTAGCTAGACGAAAAGTAATGAGGTCATTTTGACGATTATTGCGCCCAACAATCACCTCAAAGCCAGAAGGACTAAGATAACGATGGGGTTGTGACTCCTGTTTAGGAGTAGGAAGACGGGCGGTTTCTAGATAACTTTGAGAGATTAACTCCTGCTGAATTTCTTGCAGGGTTTGCAGGTCTTCAGAGACTTGATAGGTTTCTAATTGACTCAGTCCCGAAAGAACCTGTCCAAGGTAGGCAATTTCAGCTGTGACTTCTGCTAAAAGAGGTTCAACGGACTGACGGACTCTTTTAAGTTTCTGATATTGCTTATAGAAAAGTTTGGCATTAGTGATCGCATTCTTATCTGGTTGTAGAGGAATGGTCACAGGTTGCTCAGTCGAAAAGTCAGGTAAAGTGATAGACTTCATCCCAGGCTGCCATAGATGAAGATAAGCCATTAAAAGATTAGCCTGTTCTTGGTAGGTATCCGCTTGTTCAGACTGTGAAAGTCTATTACTAAAAGTATTAGCCTTGAGAGTGAGTTTTTCGAGATGATAGTTAACCTTTTGCCAAAGTTGATGCCGCAACTGTTGAAACTCTTCTTGTTTAAGAATGTTAACATAGTAATCATTGAGAAGAGTTTGGGTACTTTCTGCTTTGTGAGTTATTCTCCAGCCTAAAACCGTGTAACCTTGCTCAGTCCTTCCAGGCTGGAAATTACCTGTTTCTAGGGATTCTAGCCACTTCTGCCACTGTTGATAAAGATTTTTCCAGTCATTTTCGCTCAAGAGGTCTGTCGATTTTTCAGGAGTCAGGTTAGCCCTTTCAATTAGAGTACGTGCTATTACAGGACTGACCCCCTGATAATTGGCTACTAGTTGACGTTGCAAGGTTCCTGGAATGAGTTTTAAAAGCGAGTGCCAATTATTGAAGCTTTGAGTCGGAAGGTCTTTTAAAACTGCAGGTGGGGGCGTATAAGGTTGTCCTGTTTCAACTGTCCGAACCGATGATTGAGAGGCTGTGACTTGATGGGCAACTGTGATAATTTGATTATTAGCATCAGTTAAGATAACGTTGCTATATTTTCCCATTATTTCCATGTAGAGGTGATAGATAGGGGCATCTCCAGGACGTTTAGCCACTTGTAAATCTATAACTCTTTCCCAAGGAGCAAAAGTTGCTATTTCAATCAAAGCATAACCATTGAGTTGATGACGTAACTGTTCACTGAAGGTAAAAGTGTCTGGATCACGAGAGGGGGGATCACCTAAACACAGGCGTGCCGCTTGAGGATGCCAAGATAGAGATAGCCAAGCTCGCTTTTCTAAAGTTCGTAGCCCAAGCACTACAGTGTAACGATCAGTTTGATAAATTTGTTCTAGACGAGCAGGCAGCCACTGGCTGCGTAGTTCACTACAACTTGCCATTAAGGTCGTAAAGTCAACCGATTGCATAATAAGAGAAATAATGAATAAGTCAATTAGAATTATGAGTCAACTGCCACAGTGGGCATTTTGGGGGTTAGCGCTCCCTTTGCTGGTGCTCAATGGTTGGGTTTTACTGGTAGTATTTCGTTACTTCCAGTCTTTAATTACAGTCTTTATTACAGCCAACCTCTTAGCTTTTATTTTGAACTATCCAGTTGAGTTTTTAACTGGACATGGCTTGAAACGCAATCGAGTTATTTTTCTAGTTCTGATTATCACTGTTTTGGTGATTATTCTTTTAGGCTTAACTCTAGCGCCTGCAGTTGTTGGGCAGTTGACAGATCTCCTCCAAAAATTGCCTAGTTGGATTGATTCAGGTAAACAACAGATTCAAGCTTTTGACATTTGGGCTGATGAAAGGAATGTCCCGCTTAACTTTGGTATTTTAGCTAGTCAACTGAGCCAAAAGTTTTCTGATCAATTACAGTTATTAGCTGGTCAAACTCTCAGTTTGGTTTTAGGTACCTTAGACAGTGTGTTCAACATTCTGCTTGTTCTGGTTTTAACCTTTTATATTTTGTTACAAGGTGAAAAACTCTGGGATGGCATTATTGATTGGCTGCCACAACCAACTGGTTCAATTCTCAGAGAGCTATTGCGTAAGACCTTTCATAATTATTATATCGGTCAAGCTTCTATGGCTGCTATTGTTGGTTCAGTTATGACCATTGCTTTCTTGTTCTTAAAGATTCCTTTTGCCTTACTTTTTGGTTTGGGTTTGGGCTTTATGGCACTTTTTCCTTTTGGTGTTCCTGTCAGTATAGCGGTAATTAGCTCTTTAACAGCCTTGAAAAGTTTTTGGCTAGGTGCTAAAGTTCTCGGTGTTTCTGTAGTCATCCACCAGATTTTAGAAAATGGGATCGCCCCACGTCTACTTGGTGGACTGACTGGTTTAAATCCTATTTGGATTTTACTGGCCTTGTTGATTGGTACTCAGTTGGGCGGGATTCTAGGACTGCTAATAGCTGTGCCAGTTGCTGGTTTTATTAAGAGTGCCTCTCTTGCTCTTCGTACTCTTTCTTTAGCAGAAGGAATCAAAGAGTCTCAACCGAAAACCCTCTCTGTTCTACCTTAATTAGTTAAGATGTTCAGATTGGCTGTTCTGGTGCTTTAGGTTTGGGACGAGGTTTAACGGGATGAGAGGCTATTCCTTGATTTTCTCCTTCTTGGCTAGCTGTTCCCTCTCGTCTGGGTGTAGAATATGTTCGGGATGTTTGATTGAATGGTCTTCTTACTCCTGGTTTCGGGCTGAAAGGTCTTTTTTTCTTGGGTACACTACCAAGATCCGTTGCTTCTCTAATTACCAGAACAGTTTCTTCTAGTTGAACTTCTAAGTCCCAAAAATGACTAACCGGTTTATCAGGTAATTTGCCTCTAAGTTTAACTTTAAAAAATTTAGGCCGTTCGCCTTCTTTTTTGGCAGATTGTTTGATTTTAACAATCACTGTCTCTGTTTCTTGGTTGGCAAAAACCACTTCACCTCGAATAGAAAAGTAACCAGGTTCGAGATAGTCTGAATTCTCTACTAAACTCGGTTCAATTATCGGTAGTTGTTCTTTCTTGAGGGTTTGAGGTTCCCACACTCCGACTATTTGGACATGAAGATCATCATTCTCCTGTTTTGTACGTGGATAGACTACCCAAAGATGCTGTTTTTCTAGGTCTAGATGTTTTTTGAGCAGACTGATTAAACGACCTAAAATAACTGAGTCAATTTCACTATTGCTTGATGTGACTAATGTTCCTTTGGTCAATTGCTCCTCAGAGCGTTTGTATTGAGCCTCGACTAGTCCAATTGCTCTATATTGTCTGGCATGGCTAGGACCTGGAATAGGTAAATATTGAATCTCTACCTTTTGGTGAAGATCATAAGGCACAGTGGTCAGATGAGAGATTTTTGTCTCTTGGACAGGCGGATTATCAGAAGAAGGATTCACAGGACGGTTCATAGTACGTTAAAGGCGGAGACAAGCTATTTCTAGAGTGGCAGGAGAAAGGTTAAAATTGCAAGTAGTTTGCCTAGGCAGAACAAATAAAGTGTTTGTTTATTGTAATCAATTGTGACTCTCAATCAAAGCGCATTGTTAGTGATGATTCCCCGAAAAAAAAGTTTATCCAATTTATTGTCTTAATTATGAAAACTTCTGCTAAACGAAACCACTGGTTATATATTAATAGCGTAATTTTGTTACTGATTTTAGTTATTTTCTCTATTTTTCCTTTAGTGAGCGGTATTTGGCAGGTTAACCAAGAACAGACTAGTCAGAATAATATAGTCAATCAAGAAACTGCTGTTTTAGAATCAGAAGTCTTAGGCTATCAAATGGTTTTACAGAGAGAACCGGATAATCAAACCGCTTTAGAGGGTTTATTAGATCTCAAGTTCAGACAGGGTGACCTAGTGGGAATAATAGTGCCTTTAGAACGTTTGGCTGAACTTAACCCAACTGATGCTCGTTACATGATCTTACTAGCACAGACTAAACAACAAATAGGTGATTTACCAGGAGCTACTGCGGCATATAAGAGTATTCTAGCGAATCAACCAGGTAATATAACAGCCCTCAAGGGAGCTGCAGATCTTTTAGTGCAGCAAAATTTAGTTACAGATGCTATTAGTTTAGTTGATAACACCCTCAAAAGTGCAAATCGTTTAGATACTAATCAGAACACTGCTCAAGATATTAATATTACTTCAGTGCAGTTAGTTTTAGCAGAGATTTACATTCAACAAAACAAAAAGGCAGAAGCCCTGAAAATCTACGAAGAAGCCATAAAAACTAATCCTGAAGATTTCCGTCCTCTTCTAGCCAAAGCTATTCTTAAAAAAGAAGAGGGCAAAATAGAGCAGGCTAAATCTCTCTTTGCCCAGTCCTTGAAACTAGCACCCGAAAGCTATAAATCTTCTATCATTAAGCTTGAGCAAAATAGTCTTTCTCCATCGCCTACTTCGAGTCAATGATTAAGAAAGCTGTATTTTTTATAGAGGTGAATCATGGATCTTGAAATAGGGCAGATAGTGTGTGTACGTTCACGACAATATCTTGTTGAGGAAATCAGTACAGATAAGCGGCTAAATAATGATACACTAGTCAGACTTTCTTGCTTGGATGATGATGCTCAAGGCCAACAACTTGAAATATTCTGGGAATCAGAGATAAATACAAAGATAGTAGAACAAGCCTCATGGGAGTCAGTGATTCATAAAGGCTTTGATGATCGTCGCTACTTTGGGGCTTACTTAAATACCCTTAAATGGAACTGCGTTACTTCTACAGATCCTAAACTTTTTCAAGCTCCTTATCGAGCAGGAATTGAAGTTAAAGCTTATCAACTTGAACCCCTGCGCAAAGCACTTTTGCAACCAAGGGTTTCACTCTTCATAGCTGATGATGTAGGTTTAGGAAAGACTATTGAAGCTGGACTCATTCTACGTGAGATGACGATGAGGCAGAAGATTAAACGAGTAGTTATCTCCTGTCCTCCTTCGGTAGTCCGTCAGTGGAAAGAAGAAATGGAGAGTCGTTTTGGTCTCCTTTTTCAAGTTTTAGATCGTAATTATCTGGCCACTAAAAGACGTGAGAGAGGCTATAGAGTCAATCCCTGGGCTACTTACACTCGCTTTATTATTTCTCATGCCTTGCTGCGGGAGGAAGGATATTCAGCATCTTTGAGAGATTGGTTAGACTCCTACTCTTCTGGTTCTATGCTCATTCTAGATGAAGCTCACAATGCTGCTCCTGCTAGTAGTTCTAGATATGCCATTGATTCACAATTAACCAAAACTGTTAGAGACCTTGCGCCACGCTTTGAGCATAAGCTGTTCCTCTCTGCTACTCCTCATAATGGGCATTCTAATAGTTTTACGGCCTTGCTGGAAATCCTAGATCCTCAAAGATTCTGCAGAGGAGTTCCCATAAATAATAAACGGCTTTTAGAAGATGTGATGGTACGAAGGCTAAAACAAGATCTAAGAGAGATTGGTGATGCTGACTTTCCTGAACGCCAAATTATTCCCATCATCATTGATGGACTCTCAGAAGATGCCCCAGAATTAAAGCTAGCTAGACTACTGCAGGATTACCGTACTTGTCGTGACTCACGCTTAAAGGATGCCAGTAAGTCTACCCAAGCTGCTGCTATGTTGGTTATGACCTCCCTACAGAAACGACTTCTTTCCTCTATAGAAGCCTTTGCTAGAACCCTGAATGTGCATCGTGTCTCTGCTAGTAAACCTATAGAACATAAACAAAATCAAGGTAATCGGAATCTATCTCTACTTAAAGAGGCTCCTGGTGCAGATGATGAACGGGCCGAGATATCAGAGACAGACGTGGAAATAGAGGAAGATTCTCAGATGACTGCAGCTACTCAAATATCTGCAGTCTCTCAAAACATATCTTCCCGTGAATTAGAACTGCTCGAAGAAATGGCCACAATTGCCGGATTAGCTAGATATAAGCCCGATAGTCGCATTAAAAGGTTAATTGAGTGGATACGGGCGGAACTTTGCCCAGAACTTGGTAAATCAGGCGCAGAATGGAATGAGCGTCGAGTAGTCATTTTTACTGAGTATACAGATACTAAGCGATACATTGAAGACCAGCTAAAACGAGTTATTGCTAATTCTACTAACTCAGATGAGCGCATTGAGACCTTTACTGGTGGGATGGGAGATGAACGCCGCGAGTTGGTTAAAGCAGCCTTCAATGCAGATCCTAAAGATAATCCACTTCGGATCTTGATAGCAACAGATGCAGCAAGAGAGGGGGTAAACCTTCAGAACTATTGTTCTGACCTGTTTCATTTTGATGTTCCTTGGAACCCTAGCCGCATGGAGCAGCGTAATGGTCGTATTGACCGAAAGCTGCAACGCCAACCCATGGTACATTGTTATTATTTTCACTTGCCACAACGTCCTGAAGATCGGGTAATAGATGTACTAATTAAAAAGACAACGACTATCCTGCAAGAATTAGGCAGTTTATCCCCAGTCATTGAGAAAAATGTAGGAAAGCTCCTCGATCTAGGCATCCGTGCAGAGGATGAGCAAAGTCTGGTCACAGCGATACAAGAAGCAGATCAAGTTAATTCCGAATGGCGTGATCTAACCATTCAGCAAGAACTAGAAACAATTCGTGTCCGTCAGAAAAAGCTAATTGAACAACGGGCAGATCTTGAAGATATGCTCAGTAAGGCTAAACAATGGCTAGGTTTAAACGATACTCTTTTCCGAGATGCCCTTTCTGTTTCTCTAAAAATTGTCGGTGCTGAAGCATTAGAACCATTAGATGCTACTGAAGCAGTCAAAGATATACAGCACGCTCAATGGGTACTATCGGCACTTGATAAAAGAATAGGCGCAGATCCCAAATGGGCTAATACTCTAGATACATTAAGAGAAGTCCGTCTCAAGGGAGAGACACTCTGGGACTGGCGCAAGAGGGCTAACATTCGTCCAGTAGTATTTCGTGACCCTGGCTCTTTAGATGGTAAAGTTGTACATCTTCATCTAGAACATCGTCTTGTACAGCGTCTTTTAGGTCGCTTTCTCTCTCAAGGATTTCTCCACCATGAATTAACTCGCTCTTGTGTCTGTTTGAGCGATGATCCAATTGCTAAAGTAATAGTCTTAGGTCGTCTTTCTCTTTATGGGGAAAGGGCCGCAAGACTACATGATGAAATTGTGGCAGTAGCTGCTCAATGGATTAATCCAGAGGCGCGGGGACAAAGTAAATTGCGTCCTTTGACCGAGGGAGAAAAGACAGATGTTTTAGGAGAATTAGAACGTTCTCTAGCTACACTTCAAATAAAGGATGTCCCTCCATCTCTCTTGGAAAGATTTAAACAGTATGCTCCTAGAGACGTTGAAGATTTGATCCCACATTTAGAACGTCGCGCACAAGTTTTAACAAAATCAGCAGAACGAAAATTAACGCGACGTGGAGAGGAAGAAGCTGCTCAAATGAAGAAGCTTTTAGAAGAACAGAGAACGAGGATTCTTGAGCAAGATAAAGAGAGTATTCAGCTTGATCTGTTTAATTATAGTAGTGATGAATTAAAACAACTAGAAGCTGATCGCCGTCATTGGCGAATTCGTATAAAAGAATTAGAAGAGGAAATGGAAACCGAACCAACAAGGATTACCAAAGCTTATGAAGTTAAAGCTACCCGAGTAGAACCTGTGGGCTTAATTTATCTTTGGCCAAGATCTAATTAAAAGAAAAATCATGACATTCGACCCACCAGAAATCTATCAACATAAAGAATGGTTAGGACTGGTACAGCCTACCGGGTTAGTAGTATCACCACCAGCACTAGTCAAATGCGCAGCTA
>CASBQB010000258.1 GCA_949127655.1 Chroococcales cyanobacterium PMM_0086
GAGAAGCTATCGACTTTAATTATCTGGTTACTAAAGGTAAAAAGAAACTACATTGGCGTTATCGATGGCCAGAGTCTACCCATGATGAAGTACTAGCTAGACTCTTGGCTCTTAACCAGGAAAGGGCAGAAGAGGAGATACTTTCTGGTAAGAGTGCAGAACAGAAGAACAAAGCAACTAAGAAACCGAGAACCAAGAAAGCAGACAAGGGTAATAGAACAGGTCAACTAGGTATTTTTTAGAGTAGTATGTACCATCTTTATTGAGGTGAAGGAGATTCTGTCGGTTCTACTACAGAGGGGGTAGGACTAGGTGAGACTGAGGGTGGAGACTCTACGGGAATCTCTTCTACCTTTTTAGGTGAGGGTGAGGGTGAGGGTGAAGGTGAGGGTGAAGGTGAAGGTGAGGGTGAAGGTGAAGGGGTTATAGAAGGCTTTGGTGATGATTCTGGAAATAGAGAAGGGAGGGGAGTCGGTTTAACGTTAGGACTCCTCTCAATAATTATTGCTGGATAGGGAGTAGGAACCGATGCCGGTTTTTTAAGGCTGTAAATTGCCACAATAGTTCCTGTAACTGCACTAAGTAAAGCAGCTAAAGCACCAATTATTGCTGCCCAATGCTGGAAATTAGTTTGACTATTTTTTTTCTCCGGCTCCATCTCGCTTTAATAATCCCTAATACTTTTTATTTAGACGTAGAAGAAGACTGATCAGGTTTCATCTTTTTGATAACTAACTGTATTGCTAAAAGAATTAGCCCGACAGTTGTTAGCAGAAAGAGTCCCGTTGCTAGGGCGCTCATCCCTACTACCAGAGTTCTAACAGCACTAGCTAATTGAATCGCCCATTGCTGAGTAACTGTAATTGGTTTATGGGCGAAGGTTTGAGCGATAGATCTAGTTAATCCATAAAGCAAGAATGCTAGTGATCCTGAAAGAAGAGAACCCACTAGACAACTTGCAGGAGTGACCTTAGAAAGATTGGTCGGACTGTTGGTCATAAATTTTACCTAAGTTAGGCAACAGCAAGGATTAAATCCCTTACCGTTGAGTCAAACGACGCTTTTGTAAGAATTCTGGAATATCAAGTCCTGTAGGTTGATTAAGATTTACCTCTGGACCAGGTTGGGGAGTCCGGGCTGCAGGATTCGCTGAATTTAATGCCTTTGTACTTGCAGAGGTTGTGGCATTGGAGTCTCCTCTAAAGCCTGTAGCAATTACAGTTACTCTAATTTCTCCCTGCATTTTCTCATCTATCACTGCCCCAAAGATAATATTAGCGTTAGGATCTACTATTTCATAGATCGTATCGGCTGCAGTATTGACTTCATGTAGAGTTAAATCATTGCCCCCGGTAATATTCAATACTACACCTTTAGCCCCTTCTATGGTTGATTCCAACAGAGGCGAAGAGATAGCTGAGGTGGCCGCTTCTTTTGCTCTAGATTTACCTGAAGCTACCCCAATACCCATTAAAGCAGAACCTGCATCAGCCATGACTGCGCGCACATCAGCAAAGTCTACATTAACCAGTCCTGGAATAGTAATAATATCTGAAATCCCCTGGACACCTTGACGTAGTATTTCATCAGCTATGCGGAAAGACTCTCTAATAGGGGTGTCCGGCAAAATCACTGAAAGAAGCTTATTGTTAGGGATAACAATCAGAGTATCTACACGACTTTGTAAATTATTGATCCCCTCTTCTGATTGATTCATCCTTCTGCGTCCTTCAAAGGTAAAGGGACGCGTAACTACTCCAACCGTTAAACAGCCCATTTCCTTGGCTATTTCTGCCACAATAGGCGCTGCACCTGTTCCGGTTCCTCCACCCATTCCAGAAGTAATAAAGACTAAATCTGTATTTTCTATGGCCCGGGTTATTTCATCGCGGGACTCCTCTGCAGCTTTTTGTCCAATGGCTGGGTTTCCACCAGCGCCCAGTCCTCTAGTTAATTTTTGTCCAATCTGTAACCTTTGGGGAGCCTTTGACTGAGCTAATGTTTGGGCATCTGTATTAATTGCCCAGAATTCTACTCCAGCGACTCCGCCTTCCACCATGCGGTCAACTGCATTGCAACCGCCTCCACCTACTCCTATGACTTTTATTCTGGCGATATTGCTAGGCATAATCGTCATATTCCGTGGTTCTTCTTTTGCTTTAGCTGTTGCTGCTGGCTCTTTTGGACGGGCTGCAGGGTTTGCTGGTTGTTTAGCTGAGAGATTACCTTCTGGTTTTGCTGCTATTGAAGCTTGAATATGTTCTTTACTATTGGATTGGGGACGGATCTGTCCTTTTTCATCTGGGAGTGTCATCGCTGCGTAATAGAAATTTATATTGGCTGAGCTAACGAATTAGTCTATGTTTTTTATTATGTCTGTATTTGTCTAGACTCGATACACATATTTTAATATTTCTGAGCTAAGTTACTTTAATTCGGTAAAATCTGCACTTTAGATAGTTAATTTCTCATTTTCTTTCTTAACAGGAGGTGGGATAACTTGTACTGTTGGTTTTTGGGGATTGCTTAAATCAATATAGGCTATTCGATGACTGGCTAGACGCGATGGTAAAACCTTCATTTTCTCCAAAACTAACAATTTTTCGCTAAACTCTCCATCATAGTAACCAAAATAAACTAATCCCAGTTCTGTTTTTAAAATTAGATTACTGGCATTACGCCAATCTATAACCTGAATTTTGACTGGAGAATTTTGTACTTTACTATATAAACTAGTCCAATCTGAGCGATATTTTTTTTCAAAGCCCAAAACTACCAGAGATAATTTTAGACTAGTGAGATCTCTTTTTTGATAAAAACTGCGTTTGATCCATACTCCTGTGGCATCGAGAAATCCTTCACCTTCAGCCGTATTGGCAATAGCAACGGGTTGTCTTTCGGTAACTTCCACAGTTAATTTAGGAGGAAAGATTTGCCTAGCCATTGTCACCCTCTCTACAGGGGGGACTTCTTGAAGGTGTTTTGATAATTCTAGAACAGGTAAACGCCAAATTTGTTGAGGATATGCTATTGGTAACCAAGAGCGAATCTGCTCTTTTGATAATTTCTGATTTCCTTGAATTTCTACCTCAGAGGAATTCTGAATCATCCAGTCTGGCAGGATCATTATTCCAGAAATACCTAAGCTCAGACCTGAGAGAAAGAGTAAACGCCACAGAAATAACCACAGTTTGCTATTTCTTTGATTACGTTGCTGCCTTCTTCTATCTTTTAAATCATTACGCGAAACAGCTGTCGGTCCTGTCATTGACTACCTCGCAGGGCAGTAGGTGCTAAAAGAGACCTAAAGATTATATGACCAAATGGACTTAATTGTCAAAGTTGATCTGGTCTTTCCCTATATATCCCTAGTGATTTTCTAACGAACAAATAGCTGTGTTAGAGTTAATTTAAAGAATAGAACGGTTTAGGCAATTGTCTTGACCCAGCAGGAGAAGGAACGAGATTTATGAGCATTACACAACGTGGTCTGCTTCTTGGGGCTACAGCATTTGTTCTAACTACAATCACAGTCACAGGAGCGGGGTTACACTGGTCATCCAGTCAGGCTTCTTTTAAAGAAAGTCCTAAAGAAACTATTGATGAAGTTTGGCAAATTATCAATCGGACTTATGTAGATGGCACCTTTAATCAGACAGATTGGCGAGCAGTACGAAAAGAGTATCTAGGGAAAAATTACGATAACGTACAAGATTCCTATAAAGCAATTCGGGAAATGCTTAAAAAATTGGGCGATCCCTACACTCGTTTTATGGACCCAGAAGAGTTTAAAGATATGCAAATACAGACTTCTGGTGAACTTTCAGGCGTAGGAATAGAACTTGCCAAAGAGGAAAAAACAGGTCAACTAGTCGTAATGAGTCCAATAGGCGGCAGTCCAGCCTTTAAAGCAGGTATTCTAGCTAGAGATGTCATCGTCAAAATTGATGGTAAAACTACCAAAGGGATGAATGTAGAAGATGCTGTTAAACTAATACGCGGTGAAGCCGGCAGCAAAGTCACTCTAACTATTCTTAGAGGTGAGCAAGAGATTGACTATCCTTTAACTCGCTCCAAAATAGAAATACATCCGGTAAGCTTTCATGTAGAAAATACACCTCTACTAGGTCCCATCGGCTATATTCGTCTTAACCAGTTTAGTGCTCAAGCAGGCGATGAAATGCGGGCCGCTATCCTCAAGTTAGAGGAAAAGAACGTTAATGCCTATGTTTTAGATTTGCGTTCTAACCCAGGTGGACTCCTCTACGCATCTGTGGATATTGCCCGTGACTGGCTAAATGAAGGAACAATTGTTTCAACAGTAGAACGTGAAGGCGAAAAAGAACGTTATCGGGCTAATAAGCGTGCTCTAACTCAAAAACCCTTGGTGATTTTAGTTGATGGTGGTTCTGCTAGTGCTAGTGAAATTCTCTCAGGTGCCCTACAAGATAATCGCCGTGCTAAATTAGTTGGTACAAAGACCTTTGGCAAAGGGCTAGTACAGTCGGTCAGGGGTCTAGGAGATGGTTCCGGTATGGCTGTAACAATAGCTAAATATCTCACTCCAACCGGAAGGGATATCAATAAACATGGTATTGATCCAGATGTCGTAGTTGAGTTAACCGATGCACAGCGCAAAGAACTACAAAAGAATCGGGACAAAATAGGAACTTTTGCAGATCCTCAATTTGTCAAGTCCTTAGAAATACTCAAAGTGGAAATCGATAAGCAAAAAACAACAGCCAATCTAGAAAAATAGGTTCAAAGGGGTTGACAATGGCCAGCCCGAATTAAACCGATACGTCGGGGGATGGCCTCTTGTGCAGAAAGAAAAGGACCCCAATGAGGCACTAAACTAGGTTTTTGCCCAGTTTCAACCTCGATAATCTGACAAGTCCCCTCCGGGATCTTCACAATGTACCACTCAATTTTATCCTGCATGACTCCTCCTGAACCTAATTGGAAGCTTGCTCTAGAAAAAATCCATCTATTGACAGTCTACATTAGATGGATTTTAGTTTTGTTGTCTTGGTTGACATTGGGTGCTTACGGACTCTGGTCACTTAGAGAAGAGTATGGACTATGGCAAGAATACTTCACCTGGACTGCAGTCCGTTATGCACTAGTCTTTCATCCAAGCGCCGCCCTAAGTCTTGCTCTCTGTCTTAGTCTGACTGCAGTAGCTTTAGTTTATACGTCTCTCTATCTTTTGTTTGGTATTTCTGAGAGCCAAAAACAACAACACCTTAAACAAGCTCAGAAAATTTACTTTAAGGGTTCAAGTCATCCTGTTTATTCTTGGTTATATGGTTCAAAAAGCAAGAGAAAACTATGAAGCTGCGTCATTTTCGTGAATTACACCGTATGATTGCACCAGTAGTTTTACTGCCTCTACTGGTGACTATTTTTACAGGTATTGTCTATCGATTGGGTAAAAGTTGGTTTGGCCTGACTAGAGAACAGGCGCATTTTTTAATGGACATCCATGAGGGCACATATTTGGGTGAAACTCTAGAACCTATCTACGTACTAATTAATGGTTTAGGCCTAATGTGGATGCTAGTAACTGGTTCTGCTATGCTGTGGCAAAGTTGGCAAAAGTCTATAAAGTAATTAACTATGATCAATATGCAGCTTATCCCCCCAAAAACAACCAGAGACTGGAAAGGCATCATCAAGAGTTTAGAAAAGATTGTCGGTTCTGATGGAGTTATTAAGCGTCGAGATGAATTACTTACTTATGAATGTGATGGACTGACCGGATATCGTCAACGTCCAGCCTTGGCTATTTTACCCCGCACCACTGAACAAGTTGCAGCGATCATCTCGCTTTGTCATCAACAGGAGATTCCCTGGGTAGCCAGAGGTGCTGGTACAGGTTTATCAGGAGGCGCTTTACCTTTAGAAGAAGGTATCCTGATCGTCACAGCTAGGATGAGACAGATATTAGAGGTAGACCTAGAAAACCAAACCGTAACCGTACAACCTGGGGTAATTAATAACTGGGTCACCCAAACTGTCAGTGGAGCAGGTTTTTACTATGCCCCAGATCCTTCTAGTCAGGTGATCTGTTCTATTGGGGGCAATGTCGCAGAAAACTCAGGCGGTGTCCACTGTCTAAAATATGGAGTAACCACCAATCATGTACTAGGACTAAAGATTGTTGTCCCAGATGGCTCTATTTTGGACATTGGCGGGACTATTGCCGAAATGCCAGGTTACGACCTAACAGGAGTATTTGTCGGTTCTGAAGGCACTCTAGGCATCGCTACAGAGATAACTTTACGTATCCTCAAACTTCCTGAAACTATCTGTGTTCTCTTAGCTGACTTTACCTGCATCGAAGCAGCAGGAGAAACTGTCGCTACTATTATCAATAATGGGATTATTCCAGCAGGTATGGAAATAATGGATAATCTGAGCATCAATGCTGTTGAGGATGTGGTCGCTACAGGTTGCTATCCTAGAGATGCAGCAGCTATTCTTTTAATAGAACTAGACGGGTTAGCTGTAGAGGTATCTGTTAATCAAGAGAAAGTCTCTCAAATATGTCAGGAAAAGGGCGCTAGAAGCATTACAGTAGCCACAGATCCCCAAAAACGTCTTTTACTATGGAAAGGACGTAAAGCAGCTTTTGCCGCAGCAGGTAAAATGAGTCCTAACTACTTCGTGCAAGATGGAGTAATTCCCCGCACTCAATTAGCTCATGTTCTGACAGAAATTAATCTTCTAGGGGAAAGCTATGGTTACAAAATTGCCAATGTTTTTCATGCAGGAGATGGCAATCTACACCCCTTGATTTTATATGATAATTCGATCCCTGGGGCTTGGCAAGAAGTAGAAGAACTTGGGGGAGAAATACTCAAACTTTGTGTGGATGCAGGTGGGAGTCTCTCTGGTGAACATGGTATTGGGATAGATAAGAATTGTTATATGCCCTATATGTTCAATGAAATTGATTTAGAAACCATGCAGTATGTCAGGAGTGCTTTTAACCCCAAAAACTTAGCTAACCCAGATAAACTCTTCCCTACTCCTCGTACTTGTGGGGAGTCAGCCAGGATAATTGAGGATAACAAGTATCCAGGGATTGAGTTATATTAAAACTGAGGCAGATTATTCAAGACCATCTGATGAATAACACGCCAAGGTTGTTGATGTTGCTTGGCTAATTTAGCACAGTCTTCATATTCAGGTTGTATATTAATCACTTCTCCCTCATAACGGGCAATTTTCACTCTAACTGACCCATAAACAGTTTCTACGATCTTTATTTCTCGTTCTAAGATCTCGCGTTCTTGTGTCAGATAGCGAATACCTAAAGTTGTGGTTTCTTTAAAAATAATCCTGCTTAACTCCTCTACTTGTTCAGGTAGACAAATTACAGTCAGTAGAAGACCAGGGCGAGATTTTTTCATCATCACAGCAGTGGTAAAAACATCTAAAGCTTCTGCTTGGAAAAGCACAGAATATAGATAACCTATTGCTTGAGGGTTTAAATCATCTATTTGGGTTTCTAAAACAGATACAGTATCACTCTTTTTTTTCTCATCTACTTGACCTAACCATAATCTCAGAACATTGGGCAGGACTAACTCTTGTGAACCTGCACCTAAACCGATCTTTTCTAAGCGCATAGTTGGTACAGAACAAAAAGACTTAGCCAAAGTCACCGCAATAGCTGCACCAGTAGGAGTAACTAACTCCTTTTCTATCCCATTACTGTAAACTGGAACGTTACGGGACTCCCAGAGTTTTAAAACGGCTGGAGTGGGGACGCTTAGCGTTCCATGTGCTGCTTTAACCACACCTCCTCCTGTTGGTAACTGACTACAGTATAATTCTTCTATATTGAGCCAGTCTAAGCCTAGACAAGTTCCTACAATGTCAATAATGGCATCGGTTGCGCCTACCTCGTGAAAATGCACCTTTTCGGGAGGAATACCATGTACTGCACCTTCAGCGATAGCCAGTTGACCGAAGATAGCCAGACTCCATTCTGTTACTCCAGGGGGAAGAGTCGCTTCTTCTATTAACTTCTCTATTTCTGGCAGATGACGATGATGCTGGGTAATTTCTAATAAATCTACGTGAACTTTAGTAACAATTTGTTGCCCACGATACACCTTTTCACTCCAGAGAAGATGTTCTGCATCTAAACCTAGACGGGAAAGCTTTTCTTTAAGGTAATCTAGAGGCACCCCAACATCTACTAATGCACCTAAACACATATCTCCTGAAATTCCGGTCGGACATTCTAAATAAGCTATCTGCTTGATTGACATGGCTATATGGCAATTATGTGTTTATTACTATTATATTAATATAAGCACTTTACCCTATACCATATACTAATACGCCTAATCGATAGTTTAAACTTTGCACTTTTTTGATTAAGCTTTGGGAAATAGGTCAAAGACTTTAAAGATGATTGTCGCTACCCCAATCCCCAAGGTGATAATACAATACCAATACAAACAGTGATAATTAGACCTATTACCCATTTATATAAGCCAGAAACATCGTTTCTAGTTTCTTTGAGTTCTGTTTTGACTTCCTTAAAATTTTCTTTTGTTTCAGCTTGAATTTCTTTGAGTTCTGTTTTGACTTCCTTAAAATTTTCTTTTGTTTCAGCTTTAAATGTACTTAAATCAGCCTTGAGATCTTCCTGCCCTTTTTGAAGTGACTTGATTTGTTCCCCTTGGATACCTTGATTAACTTGGATAATAGCTAGTGATGTATTAACGTCATCAAACTTTTGATTAGTAGTCTATATGAACTGGTTTAAAGTTCCTTTTAGCTCATCTATAGCTTTAAGTATTAAAGTCTCAGTCTCAACAGTCATGTTAAAATAGTTGCTTATTGTGTTTTTTTTAGATCACTTTAGCTTATCTGCTTGATTGACATAGCAATTATGTATTTATTACTATTATATTAATATAAGTGCCTATACAAAATTAATTACATACTCCCTACCAAGACCAAGGAAAACAATAGAGAACACTTTACAGCCTAGCAAAAATATGTACTGGTAAATGTAACCGAATAATCTCCTGATTTTTGTACGCAACACTAATCATTAACGCTGCCTACAAATCACCATAGAACGAAGAGTAGGAATAAAACTAGTTAACTAGTCTTGAACTTAATAGTTCAAGACTAGTTAACTAAGTAGTTTGATATGTGGTGTGATTGCTTATTGTATAGGCTAATGACATCCTTGAGGGTTTGTATATGCAAGTAACCTTCAGCAATTAAAGGTTTTAAATAATCGTCTAGTAAATATTTTCGCTCTCGTTTTAATAATGATTCTAATTCACTCTAATATAGTACCTTAGTTACTATTACAATTCAACGCTAGTAGGTTAATCTGATTACCACTACTTCTACATGACTACCTAATAAACAATTCTTTGTGTACGCTCATAGCATAAAGAGTATTTTTCAAAAAATTTTACACCAAAAACTCAGGAGATCCCCTTAAAGGGAGAAAAACAGTTAATACCTCGCTGCGTCCTTGACGTTGACGCACTGTTAAACGGCAACCTAAAGAACGAAAAAGGTTTTTAGTAACGTGGGGGTTAAGGGTTAAATTACCCGTATCTGGTTGGAAGATCAATAACTTACCAATTGATTTAAAAAAGCTATTTTGAGTCGCTGAGTTAGTTTGAAAGCGCAGTTTTAATTGATTTCCAGCCGTTGAGACTTGCACTTGGATCTGACCTCCTTCGGGCAAATTGCGTGTAAACTGTTCAATTAAGTTGGTCAACATCTGCTTTAAAACGGCTGGATCACTGACCACAGAAGGCAGTTTATGCGGTAGGGAAACTTCTAAAGATACTTTACGACGTTGTGCTTGTTGTTGCCAACGAGGAATACTCTCTTGTAAAACCTGTTCTAGGGAAATAGGAACTAATTGAAGAGCGTGTTGAGGAGAAGTAGTCGTTTTGAGTTCAGCAGCTCGAAAAATCAACTCCATACGGTTAATTTGGGCTGTACATTCCTGTTCAATGATTTCTAGATGTTTACTAATTTCAGGACCTGGTTTGACCCTTTTAAGCAGTAATTGGGTTAAGGTCCGAATAGTGGTTAAAGGTGTTCGGACTTCATGGGTTAAGGCTTGCAAAAGTTGTACATCAAAATCTGTAGTGTTTGCAGTATCCTTGTTATGAGAAACTGTGACTACAGTTTTAGGTGGAACAGGGGTAAAATTCGGTAGATATTGCAGAAGTTGACGACTAAAGTTGACCACTATCTGATATTCAGGTACTCTAAAGCCTAACTCTTCAACTAACTGCTCTAAAGTTGTAAGATGTTCTGACTGGATAAAGAGAAGATATCTTTTTAATCTTAACCAAACCTGTTCGACTATTTCCGGCTTAAAGGAAAATTGAAATCCCCCTTCGCCCCAAACAAGCACTAAACTGAACTTAGAAGTTACGACCAGACAGAAGGGTTCCCGTGAAAGTGGAGCACAAGAATTGAGAGGAAGTTCTAGAATAGAGTCAGGGAGTTCTGTGGGTTGAGATTCTAAACAAGCAGGTAAAGAGTGGGTTGAGCGTTTCGAGGCTAAAATACCAATCTGCAATTGATTCAGCAGCGTTTGACTACTGATAACCGAAGTGGGTGCAGATAAGACCAGTCCCTCTTTTTTCTCATTAGAAGATAGACTTAAAGTTGACAAGAGTAAATGTTCTAGAGATCCGATTGCCGCAAACCATTCCGGTAGTGGTTTAGTAGTAATTTGTCCTTTATTATTTGGCTGGTTACCTTCTAATCTATATAAAAGTTGACTGAGTGTTTCTCCTTCCACAACGATTTACCCTTGATGATCTCTTATCCTTCTAGAATCCTAACTCTACTAGTGTCTTTTCAACTAGTGGTAGAACCGAACTTCTGATTCGCAATCACTCTACAATTAATATTCATACTCTTTACTTGATTACTGATGGCCAACGAGACTGTTACTCTACTTTCCAAACGAGAAATTGAAAAAATGCGCCGCGCTGGTGCTTTAGCCGCCAAACTTTTAGATCATCTGACTGTTTTAGTACAGCCTGGCATCTCTACCTTAGAAATTAATGATGAAGCTGAACGCTGGACACAGCAGCATGGTGCTAAAAGTGCACCTCTTAATTACAAGGGCTTTCCTAAATCAATATGTACTAGTATCAATGAGGTGATCTGTCATGGTATTCCCAGTAGTAAAGAAATACTTAAAGAGGGGGATATCATCAATATAGATGTAACTTTGATAGTGGACGGATATTATGGCGACACTTCACGCACATTTTTTGTGGGAAAGCCTTCTGCTACTGCCAAAAAACTAGTAGAAGTAACTAAAGAGTGTCTTAGACGAGGTATTGCGGCTGTTACTCCTGGTGGGAGAGTGGGGGATATTGGCGCGGCTATCCAGGAATATGCCGAAGGTGAAGGGTTTTCTGTGGTACGTGATTTTGTGGGACATGGGATCAGTAATATTTTCCACACAGAACCCCAAATACCTCACTATGGTGTTCGAGGGAAAGGTAAAAAGATTCGTCCTGGGATGGTTTTTACTATTGAACCAATGATCAATGAGGGAACCTGGGAAGCTATTGTCTTAAAAGATGGTTGGACAGCTATTACGAAAGATAGTAAGTTGTCAGCCCAATTTGAACATACTATTGCTGTAACTGAGGATGGTGTGGAAATTTTGACCAGACCGGAAGATTAGAGATATCTTAAGTTCAAAAGTTCTGATAGTTAAATATTAAGTGAAGCGATCTTCAGTATAAGCCTTAATGGATCTGGATCTAACAGCTTGCCAAGGATAGCGCGGCTTTAATTTGTCTAGTGGAAAACTAGAAAGACGCGTTTCAATATGCTTTTGTTCTTCGGAAGTCATCCCAAACATTTGATAAACAATTTGGTCAATTTGAGTGAGAACTGAAAAAAAGTCAGCTTCAACCTGTCTAAAATTATCAAGTCGTTGGCGATAGTCTTGCATTAAAGCTGTATAGTCATGTGGAATCAATAATTTTTGCATGGTAGCAGTAGAAACAGAAGTATCTTCATCTATATTCAGTGTAAGGAGTGTATAAACCAGTTCAGCCAAGTCAATATCTCTCAATTCAAGATAAAATAAACCTGCTCGAATAAAATTTTTATCTAAAATTAATTCGCCAACTTTTACATCAAGAGGACTCCAATCAGAAAAATTCAGTCCTAAAAGGCGATCGCTCAATTTATAAGGATTTATTTGAATCCTTGTTTCTACCTCCGATAATAACCATTGATTGGGGTTATTTTTAGCAATAGTAGCTAACCGAGTTAAATTATTATAGTAGGCTGTTAATTGTTGATTTATAGCAGAATCTAAGTTTTTAACCCAAGGCATTGCTTCAAGAGTACGGGGGTAAACATGAGATCTATTTCCTTGCAGTACGCCACTTCTCAAGCGTAAAGCCCAATAATACCGAGCTAATTTACTACTAAGATAAGCAGCAACTGTTTGTGGTGCCGCTTTATTACAGCAATTTGATATCTATTAAGCCACATACATAGTAAAATAGAAAAACAATAACAACTGATTAAGTATGCCAATAGTATATTCGCCTGATTTAAGAAAAAAAGTATTCAGTGCATGGCAAGCTCAAGAAGGTCGATGGCGAGA
>CASBQB010000259.1 GCA_949127655.1 Chroococcales cyanobacterium PMM_0086
AGTGGATATCGGTGTAATAAGCGGACGTGGCGGAATGGTAGACGCGCTAGACTTAGGATCTAGTGTCTTAGTACGTGAGAGTTCGAGTCTCTCTGTCCGCATTCCCTAACTAACAGATCGCGATGGTTCCTAGATTTAAAACTGTCTCAGATTGGGAGCAAGCAGAGGCTTTGATGCAGCCTTGTTTGATTCGAGTAGTAGACAACATTCGTAAACGGCTAGAAAACTCAACCTATCAAGGCGAGTATAAAGAAGTAATGGAGCCTATTCCTGGATACCAACTCTCTTTATCTCGTTCTGAAGTTAAGGTGATAGTTGATATCTGGGAACTCTGTTTTCAAATCTGCTTTCTAGATTACCAACCCTCAAGGGATCAAGAAGTCCAGATTGATCCCAGTCTAATTGATGAGACAGGCCAATTAGACTGGCAAAGCTTAGAAAATAAAGCACAGTACCTAGTTAATCAAGTCTTTCTCAACTTACCAGACACCTAATTATTATGAAAGAAGTAGATAAAATAATCACTAATGGCACAAGTTGGGGACTATTAGAACTAACAGGGATAGACCGTAAACGCTTCCTCCACAACCAAACCAGCAACGAGATCCAAATCTTAGAACCTGGCACTGGCTGTGATACAATTTTTCTCAACTCCACGGGTAGAACATTAGATTTAGCCACAGCCTATGTCACAGAAGAGTCTATCTGGTTACTAGTATCCTCCAATCGTCGTCAATTCCTCTTAGAATGGATAGACCGCTACATCTTCCCCTTCGACAAGGTAGAAATTAAGGATATCTCCCAAGAATATAAAATTCTCAAAATTATTGGTACAGCCAGTGAGCGGCTTTTAAAAGAAATCAGACTTCGGATAATCATAGGCGGTAACTATGCAACTCATAAAAAAACTGACTCAGTGAGGGTAGCGGTAGGAACAGGTCTCAACTTACCTGGTTATACTCTTTTTATACCACCTCAAGAATATGCCTCCTACTGGGAAGAATTAATCGATTTAGGCGCAATCCCCTTATCAGAGTCACTCGAAGAAGAACTGAGAATTAAACAAGGCCGTCCCAAACCGGATAACGAACTAACAGAAGAATACAACCCCTTAGAAGCAGGACTTTGGCAAGCGATATCTTTTACCAAAGGCTGCTACATTGGACAAGAAACCATTGCTCGACTCAACACCTATAAGGGAGTTAAACAGAGACTGTGGGGCGTTAAATTGAGTCAGGCAGTACATATTAATAGCCCTATTTATCAGTCTGATGAAAGCAAAATAGGCATTCTTACTAGTTGTGTGACTACCGATGAAGGAGTAATTGGATTAGCCTATATTAAAACTAAAGCAGGTGGCGAAGGACTAGAAGTTAAAGTAGGTCAAGCAACAGGGGAAATAATCGCGGTAAGCTACCTCACTCACGATTATTATCAACCAGCAAATAAAGAATAGTTAGAAATTATTGACAGTCTAGCCGAATGTTTCTCTGTATTTTAGATAGATTTACTATAATATAGTTAAAATATTTGTAACTCACTCAAGCAATTAGGAGCGCAAATCTTTAATTATCTATTATGACTAGTGCTGCCACTGTCTCTATTAATCTAGCTACTAAGATTCTCTTTGTAGAAGCCAATCCTGTTGACCAGACTGCCTTTACCACCAAGCTATCAGCTTTACCCTATGACTATCAGGTAGTAGATTCTCTAGATGGAGCAAAAAACATCTTAGATAGTCAATCTTTTGATGTTGTCATTTTGAGTTACCAATCAGAAGATAGTCAATTTTTTCAACTGCTAGAACTAATCAAGGTTCAAGAACACCCTTGGATTATAGTAACAGAAAGCGGCAATGAAGACATTATAGCTCAGTTGATGGATCAAGGTGCTTATGGCTACTTGATTAAAGATACCAATTGGCACTATCTCAAAATTTTACCGGCTCTAGTAACTAAAATACTTGCTCACAAGAGAGCCTCAGAAAAGAAGTTCTCTACAATCTTTCGAGTTAGTCCCGATTCAATTACTATCTCTTCTATTATTGGTAATGAGTATATATTTAATGATATTAATGATAAATTTACGGAAATTACCGGATATAGTTACGCAGAAGCCATAGGAAAAAGCCCAGCAGATCTGAATCTGTGGGTAGATCCAGAAGCAAACAATCAGTTTCTGTCCATTTTACAAGAGCAAAGAAGTATCGATAATTTTGAAGCTCAGATTCGCCATAAATCTGGTCAAATTCTAACTCTACTGATTTCGGCAGAGCTTTTTAATCTCAATGAAAAAGAGGATCTTTTGATTATTTCTAAAGACATCAGCGAACTAAAAGCAGCTAGAGAATCTCTCAGACAACTCAATCAAGAATTAGAAATTAGGGTTGAAGAACGGACAGCAGATTTAATGGAAAGCCAAAGAAAATATCAAGAAAGCCAGGAGAGAAACTTAGATATTCTAAATGCCCTGCCTGATTTACTATTACGACTAAAAAGGGATGGTACTTGTCTAGACTGTATTCTGCCCTCTTCTCCAGGCGCTGGTTCTTTTGTTCCTATTAAACATCACATTTCTGAACTCCTCTCACCACCCATTTTGGCACAACAGTTAAAGAGCCTTGAAGCAGCCCTTACCACCAATGAGATACAAATCTATGAATATGAGGTACAAAGATTAGATAAATTAGTGCATTATAACGTACAAATAAGTCCTTATGGAAGATATGAGGTACTAGTTATGGTAAGGGATGTGAGCATTAGGAGACAGGCTCAAGAAGCAGTACTTGAATCTAAACAGTTCTTAGGGATCATTCTAGATAGCTTTCCCCTTGTTGTATTTTGGAAAGATCGCAACTCAGTATATTTAGGCTGTAATTTGAACTGTGCTAGAGCTTGCGGTTTTACCTCAACAGCAGAAGTTATTGGAAAAACAGACTATGAGTTACCGTGGACAAAAGAGGAATCTGATGCTTATCGAGCAGATGATCGCCAGGTAATGGAATCGGGTCAAGCTAAACTAGGCATTATTGAGATCCAA
Organism: Chroococcales cyanobacterium PMM_0086; assembly: GCA_949127655.1. GTDB lineage: Bacteria > Cyanobacteriota > Cyanobacteriia > Cyanobacteriales > Microcystaceae > CAISPN01. The sequence goes on from CASBQB010000259.1 coordinate 3,040, forward strand.
CGGCGAGCAGATGGTTCTGTAATTTGGCTGGAAACCAATAAAATTCCTCTACGCAATATTAAAGGGGAAATTGTTGGCATACTAGGCACATCTCAAGATATTACCGAACGCAGACAAGCAGAAACCCTGCTGAGAGAGACTAACCAACAATTAGCACTAGCTAACGAAGAACTCCAACGTGTTACCCGTTATAAAGATGAGTTCCTAGCTAATATGAGTCACGAACTACGAACACCATTAAATGCCATTTTGGGTATGTCAGAAGGCTTGCAAGACCAGATATTTGGGGTAATCAACAAGCAACAAGGACAGGCGTTGAAAACTATTCAACTCAGCAGTAGCCATCTGCTGCAATTAATTAACGAGATCCTGGATTTGGCAAAAATTGGTACTGGACAAATAAAACTGAACTACAGTAAGGCCGTCATTAGTCAACTCTGCCAGTCAAGTCTAACCTTTGTTCAAGAGCAAGCTCGCAAAAAAGATCTTTCCATTGAAGTATCGATTCAAAGCAGTCTACCAGAAATACTGGTGGACGAACGACGCATTAGACAGGTCTTGATTAACCTGCTCGATAATGCTGTCAAATTTACTCCTATTGCTGGGAAGATCACCTTAGCCGTTTCACACCAAGTACACCCTGATCAGGGTTCTTCTGACCTTCGAGAGTGCATTCGGTTTGTTGTGATTGACACAGGTATTGGCATCAAACCAGAAAATATCAACAAACTGTTCCAACCCTTTGTACAAATCGATACTGCTCTAAATCGTCAATACACAGGTACAGGCTTGGGGCTTTCACTAGTCAAACGAATTGTGGAAATACATGGCGGTAGGGTAAGGGTAGAGAGTCAAGAAGGAGTAGGAAGTTGTTTTACCATCGAGTTACCCCTTCAATCTCCATCGTTGAGCACTCAAGCAGTACCACTCGGGCAACCGACTCAGTACGAAAACGCAGAAATAGCATCACATCTGATTCTGCTAGTAGAAGATAATGAAGCAACTATCAATACTATTTCTAGCTACCTCAAAGCTAAGGGATATAGAATGATCTTGGCTAAAAATGGTCAGGAGGCAATTGAGGCAATTAAAATACAAATTCCCGACCTAATATTGATGGATATCCAAATGTCGGGAATGGATGGTTTAGAAGCCACAAAACTGATCCGCAGAGATAGTAAATTAGTCAATGTTCCGATTATTGCCCTGACAGCATTAGCGATGCAGGGTGACAGGGAAAGATGTCTAGAAGCTGGGGCAAACGAGTATCTGACCAAACCTGTCAAGCTGAGTCTACTAGCAATTACCATCGGGCAATTCTTAACAGCCAAGGATCAAAAATAATGAATCAGCCATCTATTTTAGTCATTGACGACCAACCCTATAACTTTGATGTGATTGAAGCACTGCTGCCTAATCAGCTATATGAGTTGCATTACGCTTCTAGTGGTCAAGACGCAATCGACTTTCTAGATGTCTTTAAACCTGATGTCATCTTGCTAGATTTAATGATGCCAGAATTGGATGGAATGGCAGTCTGTGGGCGCATTAAAGCCATGCCTCAGTGGCAAAGAGTCCCTATTATTATTGTGACAGCCCTAAATAGCAAAGAAGATTTAGCTCAATGCCTCAAAGCGGGTGCCAACGACTTTATCAGTAAACCGATCAATAGTATCGAACTGCGCGCCAGAGTTGACTCTATGCTGCGCAGCAAAAAACAGTACGATGCTCTAGAAACAGCCCTAGAGAGACAAGCAGTTTTAGAAGCCGAAAAAATAGAACTCTTGAAAAACCGCACTACTGAGTTAGAGCAAGAAGTATTAAAGCGAACTGCTGCACTCAAAGCAACCCTAGAGAGGGAACAGCTGGTGACTAAAATCTCTTCGGGGATTCGAGCATCTCTGAATTTACAAGAGATTCTAGAGACAACTATTCAAGAAGTTCGCTCCTTACTGAACTGTAGTCGTGTGGCTATTTGGCAGTTTCAACCCGATCAGAGTGCAGTTATCGTAGCTGAATCGATCTCTATTGGGCATAATTCTTACCTTGGTCAGCAGATTTACGATTCCTGTTTTGCTAATTGGAGATACACAGCAAACGTAGTTAACCGTAGTCAAATAGCGTCAACTGCTTTGTGTTTACTCCCTGATTGACTTGAGAAACTTTACGCCTCTTTGGTTCTAGGGTTTGGGACTTATCTG
>CASBQB010000260.1 GCA_949127655.1 Chroococcales cyanobacterium PMM_0086
CTTGTCGGTTAACATTCCTCTTATAATCTCTGATAAGCTATCCCCTTGCAGTAGGCACCATCTTCTGTGCTTTACTTGAGATCGATAATACCTGGGATTTTATTTCTCGGCAAGTCCCTTATGGACTGCCAGTGGTGAAGGATTTTGTTTATTTCATGCAGCAGACACTCGTTCCCGCGGGGAACTAGAAACAATGCTGGGCAATGACTTTGCTGGGGTATTGAGTTCAGATGATTATAGTGTCTACCTGTAGGGGCGACAATGGGGCTAGAAGCTTTATCCAATAGGCATTATAATAAACTGAGATTAAAAAAGATAGGTCTTAGTTCATTCTAATGACCTATCTAGTTCAAATAATATAAAATATGATACCATTCTATCATAATCATCTTCAATCAAATCTAAATCCAGCAGAATTTTTGATTTTCAAAATACTCTTGAATTTGCTACAAATTAATAAATGGGTGAGATTGGAAAGCTTAGCCACTTCTTTTCCGTTGCCAATTAAATTTGAAAGTAGAAGAAAAAAACTACAGAGATTCTTATCATTAGAGAAATTAAATATACAGAAGCTATGGTCTCCAATTTTAGAACAGATTATCGTTACTTATTATTCTCTAGACAATCCCATATATTTAGTAATGGATAGAACTAGATGGGATAACATCAATATTTTAAGGATTAGTGTATTATCTAAGCAGAGAGCTATCCCAGTTTACTTTAAATTATTGGATAAAAAGCGGTGCGTGGACGGTAGTCGCCCGCAGGGTCCCCAGAAGGGTTCCCCGTCCTAGGGAACGCGCACCAAGAAAGGAAATACTAATGTCTCGGAACAAATATCAGCTTTATCCCTAGTTATTCCCCTTTTTAAAAATTATCATAAAATTGTGTTGGGAGATAGAGAATTCTCTAGTGTAGATTTGGCTAAATGGCTCTCTGGAATGGAAAAGACGGATTTTTGTTTAAGAATTAAACGCCCGTTAACGTAGCTTGCCCGCCGAAGGCGGTAGTTAGCCCGTAGGGTAGGGTATATATAGAAATGAATGGAAAATTACAAAGTTTAAAAGAGCTATACCTAATACCAGGAATGTCATTTTATTATCAAGGTGTAAAAATAACCAAAACTAAGGGATTTTCTCCAGTTAATAAAGCCGGCTAAATGGAAGAAAAACTACAAGGAAAAGAAGAGTAAAGAACCATGGTTTATAATGACAAGTCTGGAAAGTTTGAGGGAAGCAACAGTAGCCTATAGTCAAAGAATGGGGATAGAGGAAATGTTCCGAGACTTTAAAAAAGGTGGTTACAATTTGGAGTCAACTGGACTAGAAGCAGAAAGATTGTTAGCCTTAGTTTTATTAATTACATTTGCTTATACAGTGGGCGTAGCCGCCCGTAGGGTAGCAACTTTAAATAATAATACAATATAAGATACTTAAGTAAGTAATTATATAGGTATAACTAAATAAAATAATAGTTCAACAAGAAGACATAGCCGTTTTTATATAGGTTTATATGGGAAAGATTGCAATACTGTTCGGTTTAGTCCTTTTTAGGGTAAATTAGCAGTTATCTGTATTTAGCCCAGCAGCCCGTGCAACTAAAAAAACTAAGTTTGACTACTCCAAAGATTTCACCATCCGAGATACTTCAAGCGCTCGCCATCGCCATTCCAAGTGAAACCATTGAAGCGGCAATTGAGAGCACTCAAAGCAAACGAGTGCGACAAAGAAGACTACCTACACATTTGGTGGTAGCCCTAATCATTGCGATGAGTCTATGGTCAAAAGATAAGGGTAGAAGATGTCCTGAGAACTTTAGTACATGGTCTCAGTGCCCAATGGATTCGTTTGAGTCAACGATGGAAAAATCCAAGTAAATCATCGATTAGTGAGGCACGACAAAGGATAGGACCTCAGGTAATGAGTCGTTTATTTCACTCAGTTGTCCGCCCATTAGGAACCGAACAGACGCCTGGAGTATTTCTGAATGAACTGCGTTTAATGGCGGTAGATGGAACTGTTTTTGACTTGCCCGATACCGAGGTGAATGCACGGGTATTTGGTTATCCTGGAACTAGACCTGGAACGGAAGCATCATTTCCCAAGGCTCTTCTAGGTTATATTGGTTGAGGTTGGAACCCATGTAATTACAGATGCCTTGTTAACTCCTTATCGTATTGGAGAACGAAGCAGAGCCTTAAAGTTACTGCGCTCTGTCAGTCCAGGAATGTTGTTGATGTGGGATAGAGGTCTACATTCGTTTAAAATGGTGGAGACAACGCAAGAACGAGGCAGTCAATTTTTGGGACGGGTTCCTAAGAATGTGAAATTTGAGGTAGTGGAAACCTTGGAAGATGGTTCTTTTTTAAGTTGGATTGCTCCAGATGGCACAGGAGAAGAAAAAGGGAGCACAACGAATACCAATTCGAGTGATTGAATACACCATCGCGCAAGAAAGGACTAGAACAGACCTACCGCTTAATTACAGATTTAATGGACATCACTACGTTTCCCGCTTTATTACTGGCACAAGAGTATCAACCCTACCCTACGGGCGGCTACGCCCACGGGCTGCCGCGCACCACAAGTCAACAAAGGTGGGAGCTAGAAAATACTTTAGATGAGTTCAAAACCCATCTCAATGCGCGTAAAACCCCCATACTGACCGAAGGTCAGAAAAACGTTCCAAGTACCCAAGGGGGGTGGTTCAAGAAATCTATGGTTGGCTTTTAGGGCATTGGGCAGTGCGCTCTTTGATGTTTCAAGCGGCTCAAGAACAAGGCTTATCTCCTTTACGATTGGGCTTTACAGGCACTCTCCGTGTTGTCCGCCGAGCGGTTACACAATTCCAGCAATCAGCCCCAGAAGAACTCCCCCTTTTTTTAACTGGTTGATAGCAGAGATTTTAGATTGTAAGATACCACCAAGGCAAAGTAGAAGCAATCCCAGAGTTGTCAAGAAAACAAGAGCGAAATTTCCTGCAAGAAAGCGAAAGCATAGAGGAAGTATTTCTAATGTTGAAAAACGAACTTTCGCTATTCACAGCACCGCTTA
>CASBQB010000261.1 GCA_949127655.1 Chroococcales cyanobacterium PMM_0086
ATCCAAAGGGGAAAAGCTGATTTAATCGGTCTGCGGTCAGCACGTCGTCTTTTCAGTGAAGGTAATTATCCTTTAGCTGCAGCACCTGAAGGAGCAACCAACGGGCATAATGAGATAATTAGTGCGCTTGAACCTGGGATTTCTCAACTTAGTTTTTGGTGCGTGGAGGATATCGGCAAAGCGCAACGCAGTGAGGAGGTGTTTATTCTACCTCTAGGTATTCAGTATTTTTACACTACACCCCCCTGGCAAGAAATTAATCAGTTACTGACTCAGATTGAAAAAGATAGCGGGTTGCTTTTAGAGACAGTTCAACCTTTCAATGAAACTAACCTTTATGAGAGACTTGTTAACTTAGGAGAACATCTTTTATCTCTTATGGAGAGTTTTTACCGAGAGTTCTATCACCAAAAGGTTGCTCAGGTCATTCAAGCTACTGACGATCCTAATCTGGTTTTAGCGAGTCGTTTGACAAATTTACTGAATACAGCCTTACATATAGCCGAAGAATATTTCAATTTACCACCTCAGGGGAACCTAGTGGATCGCTGTCGTCGTCTAGAACAGGCAGGCTGGGAATATATTTACAGGGCTGAATTAAGACCCACTCATATTCTATCTCCAGTTGAAAGAGGCTTAGCTGATCGAGTGGCTGAAGAAGCAGACTTAAAAATGTGGCACATGAGAATAGTTGAAAGCTTTGTCTCGGTAACAGGACACTATGTTAAAGAAAAACCAACTGTTGAACGCTTTGCTGAGACTATTTTACTACTCTGGGACTTGGTAACCCGTATCAAGGGGAATACTGCCTTTTTCCGTCCACACATCGGTCAGCAAAAAGCTAAAATTACCATTGGAAAACCCATTTCTATCTCAGAACGCCAACAAGACTATAAAAGTGAGCGACGCGAAGCAGTATCCAAGTTAACCCAAGATTTACAAACAGCTTTACAAAGTCTCATTATTTAAAAGTGATTTTTCTAGTAGATTAAGTTTGTCAAGTCAGAGCAAGCCATGTTAATCTTAAGAGTAGGACTAAGTTAAACTAGGCTTAACAAAGTAAAAAAACTTGCTACCGCAAAAGAGGAGTCTTTTGTCAGATGGACTATTTAGATAAGGTCTGGGAAACTCTCAAAGATTGGGCCAAAAAACTGATAGAAATACTATTGGGTGAAGATGCCGAACCAGAGCCTGAATTGATTCCCATACCTGTAGATAAACCAAATCATCGCCAACGTCGTTAAAGCATCTTGTGACCGAGCAACTAAGGATTTCAGTTTTACATGGACCTAATTTAAACCTGCTAGGGCAAAGAGAACCCCAGATATACGGTGCACTAACCTTAGAAGAAATTAACCATCTTCTCAGGGAAGAAGCCGAGATCCAAGATGTGGAATTAACCATTCTTCAATCAAACCAAGAAGGGGTGTTAATAGATGCCATTCACCAAACAGCCGGAATCCAGCAAGGAATCTTGATTAATGCCGGAGCCTATACCCATACAAGTCTAGCCATTGCCGATGCACTAAAAGCAGTCAAAGTTCCGACTGTAGAAGTTCATCTGAGTAATATCTATCAGAGGGAAGCTTTTAGACATCATTCCTACATCGCCCCAATAGCAATAGGACAGATTAGCGGATTTGGTCACCAGAGTTATTGTCTTGGGTTAAGGGCTTTGGTAAACTATCTTAGAGCAAGTCCCAGAACATAGCCTTGAGAGTTGATGGAATTTATTCAAGCCTTACGCGGGACAAGAGATATATTGCCAGCCGAAATAGGTTACTGGCAACAAGTAGAAGAGAAAGTTAAAGACATTTTAGGGCGTGCCATGTATCAAGAGATCAGGCCACCCTTAATGGAGCAAACAGACCTATTTGAAAGAGGGATAGGGGAAGCAACAGATGTTGTGGGCAAAGAGATGTACACCTTTAGAGATCGCGGTGAACGCTCAATCACCTTACGTCCTGAAGGAACAGCCGGGGTAGCTAGAGCCTATATAGAACACGGATTAGATAAGATAGGGGGAATACAACGTCTCTGGTATAAAGGGGCAATGTTCCGCTATGAAAGACCGCAAGCAGGCAGACAGAGACAATTCCACCAAATCGGGTTAGAATTGCTCGGTAGCCCCCATCCTAGGGCAGATGTAGAAGTGATTGCCCTAGCAACAGATATTCTGAAAAGTCTAGGTTTAAAGAATCTTACCCTATTTTTAAACTCAATCGGCAATAAAACCGATAGAGAGCGATATAGGGAAGCTTTAGTCAGTTATCTCTTGCCCTATCAAGCTTCATTAGACGCAGACTCTCAAGCTCGTTTAACCCGTAACCCTCTACGCATTCTAGACAGCAAAGACCCAAATACCCAGAAAATAGCCCAAAGTGCGCCTAGTATTCTAGATTATCTCTCTAAGGAATCACTAGAACACTTTGAGCAGGTACAAATGCTCTTAAATGATTTAGAAATACCCTATCAATTAAATCCCTCCCTAGTTAGAGGGTTAGACTACTACACACATACGGCCTTTGAGATCCAATCAGCTGATTTAGGCGCACAAGCAACCGTCTGTGGTGGAGGTCGTTATGATGGACTAGTTAAAGAATTAGGTGGGGTAGAAACGCCAGCTATAGGCTGGGCGATAGGTCTAGAGAGGCTGATTTTACTTTTAAAAGAACTTAATCCTCCTCCTGAATTCAAACCAGATTTTTATGTGGTTTCTAAGGGAGAAAAAGCCGAAAGAGAAGCACTAGTCTTGACCCAGAGACTAAGAGCGAATAACTTTAGAGTTGAGTTAGACTTGAGTGCAAGTGCCTTTAGCAAACAGTTAAAAAGGGCTGAGCGCAGTGGTGCTAGTATTTGTCTTATTCTCGGCGGGGCAGAAGCCGAAAGTCAAACAGTTAAGTTAAAATGGCTAACATCCCAACAACAGGAAACTTTAGCTATCCATGACTTACTCAATACAGCCCAAAAGTACATCATATAGGCAGTAAGACTAATGTGGGACTTTCTGATCCAACTCGAAGGGGAATGTAAATGGCAACCCCTTAAAGATGCCAAAAATAGCTTATCTGAAGGTAGATATCGCTTAGTTCTACATTCTAACCTAAAAAAAACCAATATTCAAGTATCTATCAGTTACAAGAATTTACAGGGAAAATCTCAATCAGTCAAACAACATCTAGGGAAAACCAACGAGCGAGGATTGATGATGCTCCTACCCTATACAGACTTACAACCTGGTCTTTGGCAGGTAACCTGTTCTAGTTGCCCCGTTGCTCAAGCAAATGAGGCAGTTTGGCAACAGACAATGCAGTTAGATATACTAGCCAAAGAGAGCAAGCCAAAAGAGATTGTTAATCAATATCTCACTCAATTGGAAGCATTAATTAAACAAGAGATCGAGCCTTACTTAGAGAAACATTCAGCACAATCTCTAGTCAGGGCCAAACTCTTACCAGATTTACAAATAGTCTTAAATCAAACTAGTTTTTTTAGTCTGCAAGGCGAAGTAGTGCCTATCTTTGGGCATATTGAGATGAGAGATACCCAATTTCCTTATCTGATTCTTTCTGATTTTAAAATTCGTTATGAAATTCAAGATATTCAAACTGGACAGATGCTTTTTAATTGGGAGCAAGCTATCTCTATTGAGCAGCTACCTTTTGCCTTTCAATACTTTTTAGAACTTCCTACTAACTTAGAGCAAACAACCTTTAGAGGAGAAGTCATCTTAGAAACTGTCACTCCTTCTATAAATATTGTGGGGAGTCAAACCTTTACCTTAATTACAGAACAACCAGTCCGAGAATTACCAAAACTCACTACTCATTCCGAAGAGGATAAGATACTTCCTGAAGTAGATAGCAAATCCATACTGCTTTACTTGGTGACACCTGTAAGTCCTCCTACTGAACATCCTGCCTTACCGCCTAGATTAACCGAAAAGAGCAAAAATAGGAAAGAAGTTACCCTTCCGCTTATTCCCAGAAGCAACCAGGGAAACAGTAATTAAGGTATATTAAGACCAGTTGGGCTAGGTTTTTCTACTTGCTGTATCTGTTGTTTTTTATACTTTTCGGCAGCATTTTGAATATTTTGTTGACTATCAAGATCGAATTGTTCTGGTTTACGACCGGGTGGCAGAGTAGCACGCTCGATCAAGTTTAGGATGTCCACTGAAGGTCTTAGGTTCCCATTAAAGGAATTTTCTTGAGGGCTTTGGGAGTCAGTATTAGTAGGCTCAAACGGTGCAGCTTTTACCCCTCGGTTGCCTTCTAGTAACAAAACAGTACTTATGGTGATGACTTGAGTAAACAATTGGAGTTTCATAATATTTTTAAAATATGTTTAAGAAACTTTGATTTAGGGGGTAACTGAGGGTGCAGTAATTCCAGTCGGGTTAGGCTCTTTTACTTGCTGCATCTGTTGTTTTTTATACTTTTCGGCAGCATTTTGAATATTTTGTTGACTATCAGTACTAAAATCCTCAGGTTTGCGACCTGGTGTAAGAGTAGCACGATGAATTAAATCTATTGGATTTAATCCATTTCCTAAGCCACTATTAAAAGAATCTCTTTGATTACTTTGAGAACCATCAGGAGTAGCATCAAAAGGTCCTGCTTTGACTAATCCTTCTAGGCCTAGGAACAATAGAAGACTTATGCCGATGACTTGAGGAATAAAATGTTGCTGTTTCATAAATTTTAAGCTAAACGACGACGCAATAAAGGTTGAATCAACAGTAAAACAGCTAAATCAAAAATCACGAGAACCAACAAAACGCTCAGAAAATTCAAACCAAACCAAGGAGTTTCTAGAACTATATTATTAGTTAAACTCCAGTTACTATGCAGATAAAGATAACGAATAGGTTCAATAGCGTAAGTCAAAGGGTTAACTGATGCTACTACTTTCAGCCAGTCTGCCATAAAAGATAAAGGAGCTAAAGCAGTACTAGCAAATAGTAGGGGAAGATTGGTCACAAAAATTACAGCAATTAATTCTATATGACCTGGCAAAGCAAAAGCTAATCCTAAGCTAAGTGCTGTCACGCCTAAAACAATTAACAAGACGATTAAGGCAATAGCTAATAATCCATCTAAACCCGGCCAGCCTGCCCCTAAAAAGGCACTAGAGACGATAATTACTGCTGTTTGGATAAAACTCAGAGTAATGATGTAGAGTGTGGATGCTGCTACTATTGAGTAGCGAGATGAGAGAGGCGCGACTAATAGACGGTTAAGAAAACCAAATTCACGATCAAACATCACTGGTAGACCAGCATTGAGTGCTCCAGAGAAGGCCGTAAAAACAATGATGCCCGGAGCTAGGAACTTTGCATAATTGAGATCATTGCCAAATAGTCCCTTTGGCGCTCCTTCAAATAAAGCCCCAAATAACAGCAACCACATAAAAGGTTGAATTATTCCCGCAACAAGACTAGAAGGACGACGCTGCAGTTGAATAAAAAGCCTCTTGGTCATTGCTAATGTTTCTTGGGTGAAGTTGGCTACTTCATCCTTGATCGACTCTCTAGCTGGTTTGATGGAAGTATCTGAATTATCAGGGGATTGAAATTGAACAGGGGTTAAGATTTGACTCATAATTTACTATTTTAGTTAGATCCACCACTTCTCAGGAAGGAGGGATTCTCTTTAATTGAAGTATTGAAAGGACTATTTAAGTCTCGAGTTCTGACAGGGGGAGTTCCTGTTTGTTGTAGCATCACATCTTGGAGAAGAATTCCGGTAGTTTTAGCATCTTGGCTAATTTGATTTTCAGGAAAACTACCTTCTGGCCAGGATCTCCAACCAAAAATCATGTTAGCCTGTCCAGAGATGTTAGTTAGGTCAAAAAATGTACCTGAAGAATTATTCGCGGCGCGATTGAAGGTATCGTTGATGGGTTCGCGTTCCTGCGCTTTTACAGGTACAATCATTAGAATGCCTAGCAAAGCTGGAGCGATTAACAGAGCCTTAGTTGGGTTTTTAAGCATAACTATTTTTTGGTTATCTTTAATGATTGTTCCTATTGTAACCTATCCATTTTGAATCTCAGCAATGCAGACTGAACTTTTAGCGACAGCTTCTTTGAATGAATTGCGTCAATTTTTACTCAATTTACTTGTTAAGTATGCTTATCAAACAGGTGATTTTCTTCTTTCCTCTGGGAATCGCAGCACGTACTATATAAATGGTAAATTGGTCACACTGCGAGCAGATGGCGCTTTAGTGATCGGACGACTTCTTTTATCTTACCTACCTACAGACACAGAAGCAGTAGCCGGACTTACTTTAGGGGCTGATCCTCTGGTAACTGCAGTCAGTGTTGTTTCGGCTTTGGCTAATCGTCCTGTTGCTGGTTTGATTGTTCGTAAAGAGTCTAAAGGGCATGGTACTGGTGTCTATATTGAAGGGCCTAAGCTATCTTTGGCGGCTTCAGTAGTTGTTTTAGAGGATGTTGTCACAACAGGAAAGTCAGCCTATTTAGCGGTTGAGCGTCTTCGTCAGGCTGGCTATACTGTAGAACAGGTGATTGCTTTAGTGGATCGCCAGCAGGGAGGAGCAGAATTCTATCAAGAACAGGGCTTAAAGTTTCAAGCTCTTTTTTCGATTGTTGATCTGCAAGCTGCTGCTCAAATGCTCAGGTAACCAATCATAGTATTGAGGATAGACTGGTAACCTAGGCAGTAATCTCCATCCTGCGCACTCTAGCAGGGTCGACAAGGCACTTAAACACCGATGAGGGTAGGTGGGGTTAACTTCGTCAATGGGACCTATCCCACCTAAATCTCTTGCGCCTGCTTCTAGACATTTTAGTAGTATTTGGGGATCATCAATCAGATTGGGGGGTATTTGTATGGTAATTTCAGGCGGCAAGATCTTGGAAGCTTTTTCTATTAGTTCTGGCATTAAGTTAATTTCAAAGGCAGAATTAGAGAAGCTTTCTCCTTCTCCTGGACTATAGGGTTGTAAAATTACTTCCTGAATGTGTCCCCACTTTTGCTGAATTTTAGCGATTGTTTCTAAGGTTACCCACCAGTCATCTTGACTTTCTCCTATTCCTAAAAGTAACCCTGTTGTAAAGGGAATCTTGAGTTCTCCAGCCAATTCTAACTGCTCTTTTCTGAGTTGTATTTCTTTACTGGGTGCATAAAGATGGACTCCTTGCGCTAAAAATGGGGTAACTTGTTCTAACATTAAGCCCATGGACACATTCACTTGTTTTAGTTGCTCCATTTCCCGGCGAGTTAAAGGACCAACATTAGTATGGGGTAGATATCCTTTACCTAAAGCTAGAGCACAAAAATCATAAATTTTAGCAAACCAAGACTTTCTTTCTGGAGAGTTAGGGTGAACTTCTCCACTCAATATGAGAATTTCCCAAACTTCACTTTTTTTTAGTTTACTTAGTTTTTCTTCGGCTTGCTCTCTGCTCATTCCTTGATTTTTACCTGGATCAATGCGGAAGTTACAGTAGCTACATCTATTGAAGCATTCATAGGTAGGAACCAAGGTATAAGCTGGACTATAGGTTATGTCTCTTTTCATTTTATTCCTGCCCACCCTACCCTACGGGCGGCTACGCCCATGGGCTGTCCTGCGGTCAACACCCCCTGACCACTCTCCCTTAGGTAGAGGGGAGAAATATCTGTAGTTAAATTAAACAAATTTGATATTACCCCTTGCGGTAAAGACAGTAAATGACAGGCCTTTTGTTAATATAGCAGTAGCCACAAGGATTAGGATAGTTAAAAACTCTTAAATTCAACACTCTACTTGCCTTTTATTAATATGTCACATAAAAGGTAGCTCAGATAATCTAGATTTACTAGATACAATCAAGCTACCTCTTACTAATTTATAAGGTTAATCTAGTTTCTAAGCGTCACTTTCGATGTAGAGGAAAAGTAATCCCATCACTACAGCAGGTAATAACCAGGTAACTACAGGAATTAAAATCCAAGGTAAGTAGGATGCTGCATATGATCCATTCATGTTCAATTCTCCTATGCTATGGTTTTTGATTGATTTTGGTAGGAATTTAAGCGTTGAAAGTTCCACGCAGAATGCCATCTATAATACTGAAATTAGAGAGAAGGAAGTAAGCTACAACAGCGCCTCCTGTTGCCCCAATAAAGAAACCTGCAGCAAATTGGCTCCAGCCTTCAGAGGTTTGCAGGGTATCTGTAGTAGAGTTGTTACTACCTTGGAAACTAGCTATGCCATAAATAGACAGACAAGCAGTAGCGATCAGAATGAGTGCCAAAGCACAAATTAAGCCACCTAAAGCAGCAAATTCAGAGTCACGTAAGGCACCTAGTTTAGTCCATGGTCCCATTAAGAAGTAACCATGAGCCATACCAATTTCTAGTCCTCTTAGGAGAGGAGATAGTCCTGGACGATATGCAGGCAGATTTCCAATAAAGGCTCTGGTGAAGCCCGAAGCAGAAATCGGGGTTGCTAGATGACCCAGAGATGGATCACCGTTATAAGGCTTGACAAATTGTGTAAATCCAGTTTCAGTCATCTTTTTCGAGTTCCCCTTATTTTTTTATAATCGAGTGAAGGAAAAACTTCAAGTTCACATTTTAAGCTTCAGACGGTAGGTATGACTCACTATTCTCTACTAAGCGTTAGAAAAGTTCACGAATTCTTGCTTTTTGATTACACATATACTGTTAACTATACTTAAAAATAGTTTCTCTGAGAATTGTTTTAAGAAATGTAAATAACGTTAATATAGTAATGTGCAAGCAAAACACTTAAGCTTAAATTTACATAAGTATTAAGCTTCTAAGCTGGCTTCAACAGTAGCTTTACACTAATCATAGCTGTAAAAGTTAGTATATTTAGAAAAAGAAAATCTTGTTGACGGTCATAAATTTAATAGTATCTCTGTCTTAATAAAAATGTCTCAATCTGAATATAACGAACAAGAATTACTCAAAACAGTGCTAGAACCTCTATTAGAGGATTTTGAATATTGGTTTTCTCGCGCTCGAAATCTCCTTGAGAGTGAAAGGATCAGCTTTTTGGCACCAGAAGAACAAACAGATCTCTTAGAAAGAGTCCAAGAGAAACAAAAAGAGGTCATTAGTGCTCAAATGCTTTTTAGAGCAACTGATGGTCAAGTTGGAATTGATACAAAAGCATTAGTTCCTTGGCATAAAGTAGTGGCTGAATGTTGGCAAGTAAGTATGCGTTGGCGTTCACTTAAAGCAACTTTAAATACAAAAGTCAAAGATTCTTAGAATTAAGTTTTAACCAGTTCGACCATTTAATAAATTAAGAGGATTACCAGAATGTTACATCTGATTTATATCATCGCTTTCACAATCATTGCTTCTATCACGATCAGTAACTTAATCCGCAGTTTAATTTCTGTAAGTTTTGAAAGTACTCGTCGTTACGGAAATTCTAACAGGCCTGCTAATTACTACAATAATCAATCAGGGGTAATCCATCCTGAACTACTTGATAAGAATGGACAACCAATCAATGAGCCTCTTTTGGTGATTCGTTCTGTTAGTGTGGAGGATGCCCGTGAAGAACTAGATAGACTGTATCAATCTTCACCTGGTTCACCAGAAGATTTTGACGCTTAATGAGTTCACAGGTTAAGATGAGTCCGACCATATAGCAGTCCTAAATGATTTGTGAACAAAGTACAAAAATATACAAACACTAGAACAGGCATCTTGCCTGTTCTAGTGTTTATAACTAAAATAGGAATGCTAGATGAGTAATTATATTTATATCCATGGGTTTGCTTCAAGCCCTCACTCAAGAAAAGCGGACTATCTCAAAGAGCGGTTCAAAACTGAGTTAAATATATCCCTAGAAATTCCAGATCTCAATCAAGGTGATTTTTCTAATTTCACCTTGACTAGATCTTTGGCACAGATCCAGGCTTTGTTAGAGGGTAGTGACAAGTCTTTTACTCTCATTGGGTCAAGCTTAGGCGGCTTAATTTCTGCCCTCTTAGCTGAGCAATTTACGCAGGTTGAGAGGTTGATCTTATTAGCGCCTGCTTTTGATTTTCTCTCTCTCTGGTTAAAAAGACTTGGTGAGGATACCCTCAAACAGTGGCAAGAAAATAATTCTTTTCCTGTTTATCACTATGGGGAGATGAAAACTCTTCTCTTAAACTATCAGTTCATTACAGATGCCACGCAATATTCTAGTATTTTATTTCAGCGACCACTGCCAACCCTAATCATACATGGCATAGAAGATGAAACTGTTCCTATAGAAGTTAGTCGTCACTATGCCGCTTCTCGTTCCTGGGTTGAATTGCTAGAATTACCAAGCGATCATAACTTGACTGATGTTTTACCGGAAATATGGGACTATATTGCAAAAACGATACCCGCTCTAAATTTAGGAGCGGGTTACAATAACGACAATGGGCTTGCGAACTCTTGAGTAAATCAATGGGCGTAACAAAAATTAACTAAGTGGAGTTAATAAGTTCAACAAGATATGCTACTACTTTGCAGATATCACTTTACCAAATCAGGTGTTGATGGTGGTGTTTAGCCCTGGTTCTTTAATAGGAGAACTTAAATTATTAAGGGAACAACCATCCTTTATTATGAGATATCCTTGGAGAAATCTGCTTGTTGATTAGACTAGAGCAGGAGACACTGGCTCTAAATTCTGCTAAACCTTGGGAAGTTGTTATATTAGACTCCCTTTGTGTCCTATTTATAAATTAACACTCTGTTTTAGGTAATCACAGGACAAGTAATAAAACTTTATATTTCTTTTAAAAAGGGCGGCTTTTGAAGACCACCCAAATTATTACTGACTAACAGCTTCGACTAAGTTTTCTTGGTCGCGCTTACGTTTTTTAGCATAGAGTTGAATAGAAGCGACCATAGAGACGATTAAAGCAATAATTAAAGCAGTAGTCCAATCAAGAGGTAAGGTACCTTTAAAGACAGCTAAGAGAACAATCACGACTAATAAGAGAGTAGGGGCCTCATTGAAAGCTCTAAAATTTTGTCCAGTCCAAGTACAGGTATTATTTTCTAACTTTCTCATTAGTCTTTTAGAGAAGTGATGATAACCAATTAACAATAGAACAAAAGCTAGTTTGAGATGTAGCCAGCCCGATTTTAACAAAGAAGGTTCAAGGGTTAACATTCCTCCAGCCATCACAACAGTGACCCACATTCCCGGTACTGCGATGATCTTAAAAAGACGTTTCTCCATAAGCTGATATTGCTTTTTGAGGATAGTTTGAGCAGGTTCAGGTTCTAGGGATGCTTCAGCATGATAGACAAAGAGACGCACCAAATAGAATAGACCAGCAAACCAGACTACAACGCCAATAATATGAAAAGCTTTCATCCACAAATAGGGCATAACTAAACCAACTTTAAAAAATCACTTTCAAATTCTATCTTAGAGAGCTTTTGTGATCTATAGACTGTTTAGTTAAGTTAAGCTAATATTGGATAAGATAAGTAATAAGGGCACGTAGCTCAGAGGATAGAGCACCAGGTTCCGGTCCTGGGTGTCGGGGGTTCGATTCCCTCCGTGCTCATTTGAGTGTTTTAAGAAGTCTAGACAATAATCATGACATTCGACCCACCAGAAATCTATCAACATAAAGAATGGTTAGGACTGGTACAGCCTACCGGGTTAGTAGTATCACCACCAGCACTAGTCAAATGCGCAGCTAATATAGAC
>CASBQB010000262.1 GCA_949127655.1 Chroococcales cyanobacterium PMM_0086
AGGCTCAACGATCTCTTTCTAAGAGGGGCATTTAAAGATGAATTTCTAGAGGAGTTAGATATTAAAGAGCCGATCAAAATTCCCAGATCTTTTGTAGAAAAAGAAGACAGACCCTACTATATACCCTTTATAGAAATGTCTCCCGACCTACAGAACAGCCTTAATTATGAAAGTAAACTAGATCGCAGTCCAGAACGCATTAATCAACTTATTCTTGATGGAAAAGAACAAGCAACCAAGTTCTTAACGGCAAAATTGGCCTCAATATAACAAGCTGACTCTTGGGGTTTGGTAGATTCTGGAAATCCCAAAAGAGTCATCAGATTTATATAAGTGTGATTGTATTGAGCTTCAATAGAAATTAAATCCGTCAAATTTGCACAAGAGGAGTAAGAATATGCAACAGGCCTATATTGTTTCAGCAGTACGCACACCATTAGGTCGTTTTGGGGGATCACTTGCAGATGTCTCTCCAGTAGATTTAGGTGCAATATCCATGCGTGCCGCGCTAGAAAGAGCAGGAATATCAGGTAAGTTAGTAGATTTGTATATTTTTGGAAACGTACTCCGTGCTGGACATGGCCAGTTAGTACCCCGTCAAGCAGCCCTTAAGGCTGGCATTCCAGAAACAGCTAACGGATATTCAATAGATATGGTCTGTTCATCAGGAATGATGAGTGTGATGAATGCTGCTACTGCTATTGCTGCAGGTGAAGCTGATATTGTACTGGCTGGTGGACTAGAATCAATGTCTCAGAGCGGTATGTTGCTATCCCACCGAGTCAGATGGGGCTGTAAATTACTAATGAATGCACCAGAACAAATCATCGATCTCTTAGTGCATGACGCTCTTTCCGACCCCACAACATCTGAAAAAATGGGAGAGCAAGCTGAAAGGTTGGCAGAAGCTTATCAAGTAACAAGAGAAGAATTGGATGAAGTTGCTCTGTATTCTCAGGAGCGGGCAACAAGTGCAACTCAGCAAGGATTATTACACAAAGAAATAGTACCCGTTGAAGTTAAAGGACCCAAAGGTGTACAATTAATCGAAAAAGATGAAGGAATACGTCCAGATACTACCAAGGAGAGGCTAGCCAAACTTAAACCCGCTTTCAAACCAGATGGAGTTTTGACAGCTGGCAATAGTAGCCAGATCTCAGACGGTGCTGCTGCGCTGGTTTTGGCAAGTGCTAGGGCAGTAGAAGAACAGGGACTCCAGCCTATTGCACGCATCATTAGAGGAGCTTGTGCTGGCGGGGAAACTTGGCGTTATCCAGAAATTCCCATCCATGCAGTGAGGAAGCTTCTAGATAAGCTGAACATGAAAATCACTGATTTTGACCTATTCGAGAATAACGAGGCTTTCGCACTAAGCAATGTCTTGTTTAATAGACTTCTGGATGTTCCTCACGATAAGCTTAATGTCTACGGAGGTGCAATTGCCTTGGGTCATCCCGTAGGGGCTTCAGGAGCAAGAATTATTGTGACTTTGCTCAATGCTTTGCAGGAGAAAAACGGACAACTAGGAATGGCTGCCATCTGCCATGGTACTGGTGGTGGTACGGCTCTAGCGATCGAGCGCTTAAAGTAAAAGATTAGACACTAACACATGAAATATTTAGGATTAGAGGAAAAAGTAGTCTTGGTGACTGGCGGTAACCGAGGTATTGGATCGGCCATTGTGAGTCTATTAAAGGAGTTGGGTACTCAAGTAGCTTACACCTATCGCAGCGATCCCAATAGACAAGATGGAGTTTTGGCACTGCAAGCAGATGTGACGGATCCTACATCAATGGCACAAGCAACAGAAGCAGTGGAAAAGCAATTAGGCCCGCTTTATGGAGTTGTCGCTAATGCTGGAATTACTAGAGATAACTTTTTCCCAAAATTAACCATAGATGACTGGGATGCAGTAATAGAGACTAACTTAAAGGGAATATACAACACGCTGCGCCCAGTAATTCCTCTGCTGTATGAGCGCCGAGAAGGTTCAGTTGTCTGTATTAGTTCTATTTCAGGCGAGCGAGGAAACATTGGTCAGACTAACTATGCTGCAGCCAAAGCGGGTGCCATTGGTCTAACTAAATCTCTAGCTTTAGAGGGGGCACGCTACGGAGTGAGGGCCAATGCGGTGACACCAGGATTTATTGAGACTGAGATGACTAAGGCTATCCCAGATAAAGTAAGGGAAAAGATTATGGCAGATATTCCCTTTCGCCGCTTCGGTAAACCTGAAGAGGTGGCTTGGGCAGTCGCGTTTTTACTTTCACCAGTAGCTAGTAGTTATATAACTGGGACGGTTCTGCAAGTTAACGGTGGACATAATACTTAGACGATTTCTAGAGGTTTAGCTGGTTACCGATAGACTATCGACAACCAGAGAGGGGGTATAACAAGATCCCACCCAACGACTATCCCCTCCCAGTGAGATCACTTCATTCAAGGCAGTATAGACATTTCCTGCTATCATGGTGTCTTTAATCCTGCCTGTGATCTCACCTTCTTTTATACAAAAACCGAGATCTATATTGAGAGAAAAATCACCCGAAATATCCGGTTCTTCTCCTAAAATTTGCTCTACTAAAATAGCCTGATCTAGATTTGAGATTAATTCATGCAGACTACTTTGACTAGGAGCAATTAAAAGATTAACTAGATCTGGAGTAGGATATGAACTGAGGCTAGGACGAAAACCATTACCACTACTAGATAACTTTAGTTGTTTGGCTCTTTTAAGATCACTGTAAAATTCTTCTAGTCTTCCTTGGGTGATCAATTCTATTTTTTGAGCAGGGACTCCCTCATCATCAAATGGACACCAATAAGAATCTATCTTAGGATCTTGCCAGAGGGTTAACTTATCTGAGATAACAGTTTCTTTTAAACGTCTACTCCAGGGTGAAGAACCTTCAACAATATATTTAGCATTTAAGGCTGCTGCAATGGTTCCCCATAACATAGTCACTGCATTAGGGGTAAAGAGAATAGGTACTTTTCCCACAGGAGATTCTACATTGTTGTCGGACCATTGGAGGCGTTGTAGAATATTGTTAATAACAGGAGTGGTGTCAATTTGATTGTGGGTAGACTCTCCATCATAGAGACCCAAGAAATCATCTCCGCGTACCCATTCTACCCCTAACATATAACTTAGGGAGTAATCACTATATTCACAGTCCAGACCGCGAGAATTAACTAGACGGGTGTTTTCCTTTTCCCATTCCAAGTTAGCACTACAGATAACATCTGGGTAAGCTTCCCTAATCATCTCAATGGACTTTTTACCCTGTTCTAAGAGTGTTTCTACTTCATATTCTGGACCAGAAAAAGGATAACGTTCTGTGCGTCCTTCTGTTAGTTCTATTTCTTCTGATGGGGTTAAATGAGATAAGTTAATAGCTTTTTCTACTAGCTGGGTGGGGTTAAATTCTCCATAAGCAACCGCTACTCCTGGTGAACCTTCCCGCCAAAGACGTAAGGCTAAACCTTCTGACTGGGATGACTCTAATTGTTTGAGGCGATTAGATTGAAAGGTGACTGGATGTGAGAGAGACTGGAATTGATATACTTCAGCTTCAGTCGCTCCAGCCGCTAGGGATAGTGCAATTAATTGTTCTGGGCGATCACTCATGGAGCGGTAATATTAATGAAGATCATCTTATTTATTCTACACTCGCTTATATCCTGCACCAAGTAAATAAGGGGAAAAAAGATGAGAACTCTGGCAAAAGTCTGAGGTAAGATCGAAGTAGAACAGGCTATATAGATTTTTGTGATATTTTTCTTGTTAAAGTTAAAGCACCTGTTTAACTTGCTACTAAAATCGATTACACATGACAAAAAGCTTCCCTTAAGTACCTTCTGGTTGATTTTTGGACTCTTTACAGTCTTGGCGTTCTTGGAGTTTGCCACCCCACCTGACTACGTTTTTGGTTACCTCTATATCGGTCCAATTCTGCTGCTTAATGCGCGCTTTGGTCAAAAAGCGACCAGACAAGCAACAGCACTCGCCTGTTTTTTGACAATGCTTGATGTCTGGGTACCAAGTGATGATCTCATTAGAGCCTCAACAGTTGCTAATCGGTTGATAGTCGTTCTAGCTTTAATAGTAACTGGATTTCTCAGCGACCGCAACCGCTCTTATCAGCAAGTACTTTTGCAACAACAGACAAAACTACAAGCACAGGAACAATTAGCCAGTATTCGGGAAAATTTTGCCTCTACTCTTACCCATGATCTAAAAACGCCTCTACTAGGGGCTATTGAAGCCCTTAAAGCCCTTTGGGCAGGTGATTTAGGTCCCGTACTCCCAGCACAAAAAGCCGTGGCAAAGCTCATAATTCGCAGTCACCAAACCAGTTTGCAGATGGTGGAAACACTCTTAGATGTCTATCGTAATGATACAGAAGGACTAAAGCTTCAATTAGCTCCAGTCGATTTGGTTAAAATTGCTGAAGATGTGGCTATGACTTTAATGGTTTTAGCAGCTAGTCGGCGCATCCATATTTCATTCAATTATAATAATTCAGAATTTCGTCAGTTTCTTTGGGTAAACGGGGATGCTTTTCAGCTTAATCGGGTGTTTGCTAATCTTTTAACCAATGCTATTAATCATTCACCTCGTGGCAGTAAAGTAGAGATACTTTTACAACCTGGTGCCTCCTATCAAGTCGCTAAAGTGATCGATACAGGAGCCGGAATTACTGCTGAAGAGTTACCCTATTTATTTGAACGATTTTACCAGGGAGATAGCAATCGTCAGGCCAAAGGTTCGGGACTAGGACTGTACTTAACTCGTCAAATTGTGGAAGCGCATGGTGGGACAATTTGGGTAGAAAATAGAACACCGCAAGGAGCGATCTTTGCCTTTCGCTTACCTGTGGCCTGTTCCTAGTTAAAACTAATCTTTTTATCTTGCTATCATGTAATTAATTGTTAATTTTATGATTAGTATATGATCGACCTAAGCAACATTCACTCGCTTCTACCATCTTAGATTTAAGTACTCTTTTAAGTTAACATAATTACTCGATTAATTAATAAATTGCAGATTATCTAATTCAAATGCTCTATCATCACTATTTGTGGTAATCTGTACCTGATTAAATGTAATCCCTTGAAACCCAAAGAAATTATTAGAAGAAG